>JALSLS010000479.1 GCA_026988195.1 Methylomonas sp. | reverse complement strand
TAATTTGAGCTTGGCTCGTGATGTAGGATTAGTATAAAACACGCCCAACCCCTCGGGACCAAACATCCATTTATGACCATCGGCCATCACAAAATCAGCGTGATACGCTTGAACATCAAACTCAACTGCACCAAGACTTTGTATGGCATCAATGCAAAATAAAATATTATTTTCTTTACAGAATAGGCCGATTTTTTCCAAGTCTAAGCGTAGCCCTGATGCAAATTGAATTGAACTGATGGTTATTAAACGTGTATTACTATCGACTAGAGCAAATAGAGCTTGTTCGGGAGAATCAGCAGATGAAAGGTTGGCTTGCCTAAATTCAACACCTTGGCTTTTCAATGATTCCCATGGAATACGATTGGAAGGAAACTCTTCATTACTACTAACAATGTTATCCCCTGCCGACCAATCAAGACCATAAGCTACAAAAGAAATTGCTTCAGAGGTATTTTTTACCAAGGCTATGTCGTCAGAGGAAGGTGCATTGAGTAATGTTTTTAATTGCTGACGTAAGGTTGATTCTTTTTTAAGCCAGTCAAGATAATAGTGTGAGCCAAAGCGTGTGTTTTGTTCTGCAAAGGCTTTGACTGCTTCAGATGTTCTTTTAGGCCAGGGCGCAACAGCTGCATGGTTTAAGTAAATCAGTTCTTTTGCTAGTGGGAATTCTGGATGGCTCATGGTAGTAAGTGTGGTGAGAGTCAAAAAAAATGATCAGTAAATATGTTAATAAATACTAAATTTCAGCTATGATTAAATAATATACTACTATCATTATATAAATGAGATAAGTAATCTAAAATTTGTTCATTATATTTATTGGGTTTTATAAAAAAATCAACAAATAGAGTGAATGTAAAATTAAAGCAAGAGGGTTAAAGTGGATATAGCATCCTTAGTTGGTTTTTTGTTAGGTATTGGTATCATCGTCGCTGCAATTGCAACGGGCGGAGATGTCATGTTGTTTGTGAATGTTCCATCATTATTGATTGTTATTGGCGGAACCTTTGGGGTAAGTTTAATGCGGATTCCATTGTCTGATTTTCTGCGTTCTTTTGGTATTTTAGGGAAAACTTTTTTAAATAAAATACAAGATCCTAATGTTTTAATCGAAGATGCGGTTAGATTAGCTGATGTTGCAAGAAAAAATGGTTTGCTTGCTTTGGAAGGGGAGGAGATTGCAGATCCCTTTATGAAAAAAGGAATTAGTTTATGTGTTGATGGCCATGACCCTGCTTTTGTACAAAAAATGCTGCAGCAAGATATAAACCAGATGGTAAGCCGAAATGAAATTGGTCAGGATATGTGGAAAGGGGTTGGCGATTTAGCACCTGCAATGGGTATGATTGGTACCTTGGTCGGATTGGTGCAGATGCTAGCAAATATGTCTGATCCAGCCAGTATTGGACCTGCGATGGCTGTGGCATTGCTGACTACATTATATGGAGCGATGGTGGCAAACTGTTTTGCTTTACCGATGGTTGATAAATTAGCTTATGTATTAAATTACGAAAAAGCGAATAAGGAGTTAATTTTAGATACTATTACGGGTATTCAGGAAGGAATGAACCCTAAAGTGCTGGAAGCCTTATTAAACTCCTATATTTCTGAGAAAAAACGTAATACGAGTGATGAGTAATTACTATGGCAGATGAATGTCCTAAATGCCCGCCAGCGGGCGCACCCTTATGGCTGGCAACTTTTGCTGATCTAATGTCGCTGTTAATGTGTTTCTTTGTACTGTTGTTATCTTTTGCAACGATGGATGCGGCTAAATTTAAAAAAGTAGCAGAGTCTATGGAAAATGCTTTTGGTGTTCAAAAGGATATTGTTGCGGTTGAGATCCCTATGGGCACCAGCATTATTGCTCAGCACTTTTCGCCAGCACAAACCAAACCTACCCCCATAGAAGAAATTAAACAATCGACTAATCAAAAAGCAACAAAACTTGATGTTAGTGTTGAAGATATGGAAGAAGTTAAGCAAAAAATGCTGCAGGCTAAAATTGCTGAAATAGAAGAGCAGGCAGATAACATTGAAGGCTCATTAGAGCAGGAAGTGGGAGAAGGGCTTGTTTCTGTAGAAACTGATGGGTTAAAAATTATTATTAGAATTAATGAAAAGGGCTCTTTTCCATCAGGCACAGCAATTTTAAAGGCAGGGTTTGAGCCGGTAATGGAAAAGATAACCGCGGCTGTTAATAATACTAAAGGAATTGTACATGTAGCGGGGCATACTGATAATATTCCTATTTCGACTGATTGGTATCGATCTAATTGGGAATTAGCAGCTGGTAGAGCGGTAACAGTAGCTGATTTTATGCTAAAGAAAAACGGAACGGATCCAAATAGGATTGTTGTAGAAGGGTATGCTGATACTAAGCCCTTGGTCGAAAATAACTCGGCTTCAAACCGTGCAATAAATCGACGAGTTGAAATTATTATTACTCAAGAAGATCCTACTTTAGGCCTTAAAGCTGACGATGTGAGTAAAATAATTCAAACTGATTCATTAGAAGACAAATAAAAAACTAGAGATAAGGAAATACAGTGGGTGATTCAAATACTACAATGGCAGAAGATAGAAGGCGTTTTTTTAGAATTGATGATGCGATAAATTTGTACTATAGAGTTGTTGATGAGCAGGCGGTGGTCGCTGCCAGTAATACTAGTGATGATGTATTGAGTAGCTGTTCTTTGGTGACAGCCCTAGAGGTATTAGGGCAAGAAAGTCGATCAGTTTTATATAGGATCGAAAAAAAGGATGCTGAAATTGCTGAATACCTAAAATTAATGGATTCAAAAATTAGCTTGTTATCACAGGCTATTTTGCAACAAGGACAAGAGTCCTCAGATAATAAGTTGTGCAATACAAACTTGAGTGCTTCTGGTTTAGCTATTCAAGTTGATAAGCCTATTAAAGAAGGTGAATTTATTGAGGTTAAATTATTTCTTTCTTCATGTGTTGCTGTTATTTTAGTTTATGGCAAGGTAATTTATTGTAAGAAGAATGATTTGGCTAGTGGCGAGCCTCCTTATCAAATAGGAATTGATTATATTAATTTGAAAGAAGAAGATAGAGAAATTTTAATTAAGCATATTGTTAAAAGGCAGATGCAGCAAATTCGAGAAAATAAGAAAGAGTCATAGTTTGTGCTTATTTCAGAAATACAACAAAAGATTATTGCTATTTTAGCGGATGGTCAGCTCCATTCAGGGACTGAGTTAGCTGAAAAGTTAAATGTTAGCCGGTCTGCTATCTGTAAACAATTGAAAAATATAACAGAGTTAGGGTTGGAGGTTAGTGCGGTAACAGGAAAGGGGTACCGATTAAAAAGTCCATTACAGTTACTATCGAATAACAATATTAGAAAAGATTTGACTGCAAGCGCTGAGTCATTAATTTCTAGCTTAGAAATACATCAGAGTATCCACTCCACCAATAGCTATTTGTTAGACAGGGCGGGTCAAGAAAAAAGTACCGGTATTGTTTGTTTTTCGGAATATCAGGCTGCTGGTAAAGGGCGGAGAGGGCGTGAATGGGTTTCTCCTTTTGGGAGTAATATCTATTTATCCATATTATGGCAATTTCAAGCAGGGCCTGCATCCATTAGCGGACTCAGTTTAGCAGTTGCTGTAGCTGTTATCCGTGCCTTGAATGATTGTGGGGTTGAAGATGTTGGTTTAAAGTGGCCTAATGATATTTATTGGCAACATAAAAAATTGGCGGGTATTTTAATTGAGGTTTCGGGTGAAACAAATGGCCCCTGTCATGCGGTTATTGGTTTAGGGTTGAATTTATATTTGCCAAAGGAAAAGGCCAAGTCAATTACCCAAGATTGGGTTGATTTGAGCCAGATCATTGATAATCATCCTGGCCAGATAAGAAATAAACTATCTGCAGCGCTACTCAATCATTTAATGCCTATTATTGCCACTTTTGATGATAAAGGCCTGGGTAACTATATTGAAGCATGGCGATCTTTTGATTGTATGAAAGGAAAACAGGTTCAGCTCTTTATGGGGAAACAGGTGTTTTCGGGGGTGGTCGCAGGAATAGACGATAATGGCTTGTTATTATTAGTGGATGAGCAAGGAAAAATTAGAGCGTTTGCATCTGGAGAAGTGAGCTTTCGTCAATCATGAAAGTATTAGTAGATATTGGTAACACGCGTATTAAGTGGGCTGTTGAGGCTAATGGAATAATTAATAATACTCAAGCAGTTAATCACCATGAAATAGATTTTATCGAACAAATTAAAGGTTCTTGGTCAACAATAGATATGCCAGAAATACTTGCTATTGCTTCGGTGAGCAAGCAAAATATTGTTGAGCAGCTTTCAAAGTTAGCAAAAAAAAATTGGCCTGATATTACTGTTGTTATTGCAAAATCAACAGCAGAAGGATTTTCTGTTACGAATGCTTATAAGGATGCAAGTAAACTAGGTGTTGATAGGTGGCTGGGTTTAATTGCGTTACAACATTATTATCCTGGAAACAGTTGTATTATTGATTGTGGTACAGCAGTGACTATTGATGTGTTAAATCAACAAGGGTTACATTTAGGAGGGCTGATTAGCCCTGGCTTGCAACTAATGAAACAATCTTTATACCAAGGAACCGTTAATTTATCTCATGTTGAACAAGCTTTTTCGGTGGGATTGTCGGACTCTACAAATTCAGCTATTTATTCAGGTACATTATTAGCGGTTGCTGGCTTGATAGAAAAGGTGGTCTATCAGTTTTGTGAGTCCTGTCAAACCTTTGTGTTAACGGGGGGGGATGCCGAGTTACTTGCAAAAAATTTAAATTGTCAGGTTTATGTTGAACACGACTTTATTCTTAAAGGGCTGGCACTGTATTCCAGTAGCTGTGGTAAATGAAAATTATTTTCTTTTTGGTACTATTAATTAATATTATTTTCTTTTTATGGGAATTTAATATAGGTGATAGTCATATTCAGAAAGAGCCCAAAAATGAAAGCGAGACAAAGCAGATATTATTGTTAAGTGAATTACCTAGGGAATCCCAAGAAAGGATAGAGGTATTGGCCAGCAATGAGGGATCTATAGAGAGTATTGATACAAATAGTGAAAATGAATTCATTAATAGTGTTGACTTAGCTGTGCAACAGCAAGTTGAATTGACTCAAGAAAGTAGTCTGGTTGATTATTCCTGGTTAATTGAGGAAAAAATATTAAATAATAATGAGTCAGGTGAAGCAGAGGCAGTCATACAAAATAAATCTTTATTAAAAGGTAGTAAAGGTAACTCCTTAGAAAAAACAACTTTTTGCTATCAGGTAGGTCCTTTTTTAAATGAAAAGCTCCTTACCGATTGGATTGCAGTCAATAATATTAATATAGATTCTGTTACTCAGTTTAATAAAGAAACAAAGAAGGTGACAGGGTATTTAGTTTATTATCCTCAGGCAAAGACTTATGAAGAATCAAAACAACATGTTCAGTTGCTTGAAAGTAAAGGTATTACAGAATTTTGGTTATTTAGAAAAGGGGAGTTAAAAGGAAATATTTCTTTAGGGTTATTTGTAAAAGAAAGCAGAGCCTTAGGGTTGAAAAATAAGTTTATTGCCACTGGAATAAATGTTGAAGTAATGACTCGATATAGAATTGAGACAGAATGGTATGCAAATGTTTTAAGTGAGTTTGAAATAAGATCTAATATGGTAAAGTTTAAAGATAAGCTATCTTTTGTTTCATCATGCGATATTCATAGGTAAACCTGATTACCCATGAGCTTCAGCCGTATATAACACACTAGGTCCACGTCATACCAGCAGGGATTGCTGGTATCCAGTGTATAGGGACATACGACCTGGATAATTAGCTTATACTTCGCGCGGTCACGGATGCGGAGTTTATAAGCTGCTGATTTTTGTCGATAGCAAGGCGCTGAAACAGGCACATAGCAAGCTACGTAACTGTTTCAGCAACGCAGCTATTGGCAAAAACTCA
>JALSLS010000478.1 GCA_026988195.1 Methylomonas sp. | reverse complement strand
TTAGATAATATGCTACTATGAAAATAATAGATTGGATTGGCAACGCCTACGAGAGCTTATGCAAGTTTCCCGACAGTGCAAAACAAGAGGCTGGTTATCAGCTTCACTTAGTACAAACAGGTGAAGACCCGACAGACTGGAAGCCCATGAAAACCATAGGGCAAGGTGTAAAGGAAATACGCATCAATGAAGATGGCGCGTACCGTGTAATTTATGTAGCAAAGTTTGAAGAAGCAATTTATGTACTTCATGCCTTTCCAAAAAAGACACAAAAAACATCTAAAAAAGATATTGATCTGGCACAGGAGCGGTACAAAATTGTACAACGCAAACATATTAAGATAGTGAGGTAAAAAAATGAATGCAACAACTTCTACAAGCAACCACATAACTAAAGGCAGTATTTTTGATGATCTAGGTTTTTCAAATGAACAAGCAGAAAACTTAAAAGTAAGAGCAAAGCTCATGCAAGAACTTACTCAAATCATAAAAGAAACAGGTGAGACACAAAACGACATTGCCAAACGGCTAGGCGTTACACAGTCCAGAATTAGCGACCTCGTGCGCGGTAAAATTCAAAAATTCACCATTGATAATCTGGTTAATATGATGAGTAAATCAGGGTATCGCGTGGAAATTAATACCAAGGTGGCTTAACAATGCCAATGACAGAAAAAGAACTATTAGAGCGTGATGCTAAGCGCAATCTAGGTGATGAACTATTGCAATCTGTTAAACAGATGCGAGCTGAAAAAGTCGGACACGCGCACGAGGTCGCTATTCCAGAAGTTATTGAAGCTAGAAACAAGGTAGGACTAACACAAGGCGAATTTGCAGAACTATTAGGCGTATCAAAACGCACCCTGCAAGAATGGGAACAAGGAAGAAAAAAGCCTAGCGGTGCAGCAAGCTCACTTTTGAGAATTGCGATTGAGCGTCCCGATGTACTGCAAGAGGTTTTTGCTTAAAAGCATAAGCAAGCGAAAAAATTAGCGTAATAACACACACAACCAAAGTCAGAAAGCTTATACAAGAGCTAACTTAGCATTGATTAGGAATCAAACAGGTTAATGAAAACTACCGATGATAATAGTGAAAGAATATATCTTCTTCATGATGCAGTGGCATATTTGAAATCCAATTCTACTGACTTATTAAATGTTGACCTTGAGTCAATTGAGCATTTTTTCAAAAATGGCGAGTTGAACATATCAATTAGCGTTGAACATGCTATAGGTCGTTTATCAGATCGTGAGTATCGATATGCTCATGAAGAAGGTTTTTCTGAAGGAATGGAAATGCCAGTTCAACCGTCAATGGAGCAGGTGACTTTTCCATCTTACATTACAGTCGATTTACTTAGTAAAGAGCATGTTTTTAATTTATTTAGACATGATAATTTTAGCTTGCGCTATTTCATATATGAAGATAAAGAATACATATTAGAATCCCATACATCAAAAAAACCTGTAATAACAAAAATAGAGCTTGATCGGTTTATATCTGGTAAAAGTGTAGTAAAAAAAAGAACTAGACCTGCTGGTATTTTTGAAAAAAGATTGGAAGCATTAAAAGAATGGATGGAGAAAAATACAAATAGTATCGACTTTAAATCTGTAAGTTTAAGTAGAAAAGATGTTTGGAGGGAGGCGATTGGTGAGCATAAAGGAACCGATACAATTAATAAATTTTTTACAGAAGTAAATTTAAAAGAACCTGAATTAATCAAATTTAAAAAAGGTACAAGAAATAAAAAATAAATACCTCTATTAACTAATACCTTGTTTATAATAACTATCAATATGGTAAGCATAATTTTTTTTGAAAAATACCATTTTACCAGATTTATCTTCTTATAAGTCTACCTCACACTGTACCCATCTAATCAAGTCTAGGTGGAAAAAATGGCAAATAATCATATAGAAATAAGCGGGAACATTCGTGCCAAACAAGCTTCAAAATATCTAAGCATAGCAATAAGTACGTACTGGCTTTATGTTAAAAATGGACGTATTAAGAAGCCAATAAAACATGGAGCTAGAATCTCTGTTTGGCAAGCCTCCTATATCAAAGAACTTTCACAAAATGGAATTCCTGATGCTGATAAATAACTGTTTCAAACCAGTTTGATACATAAATCATTAGTACCCCAGTTCCACAAACGGCTAACGACCTAAGCGTATGATTTTAAACTTAATTAAGTTATTAGTTGTTTGTGGATTTCCATTTCCTAACTATGGCATTCCAGTTACTAATTCCACTAAGGAAAAACAATGAACAATATTGAAAAAACACAAATTGAAGAAGATATTAAAAGCCTTACCCCTAAAGAGTTAAGAGAGAAATATCAATTAAGCTATAGCTCGTGGGCTAATATGAATAAGCGTGCTAAGAAAGGAGCAATAATTTCTCAACCGTTTCAAGATTTTTCTAGTTTTTTGAAGATCCTAGGATCAAGAAAAAATAAAAACTATACGCTTGATCGGTTGGACAATACAGATCCTGAATATGCAGAAGGGAAAGTACGCTGGGTAGACAAACATGTTCAAAACTCAAACAAAAGTAATAATATTTATCTTACTCATGATGATGGTAGAAAATTTACTATTGCACAATGGGCTGAATTAACAGGGCAAAAGCCTACAACGCTCTATAAGAGAAAATCAAATGGTTGGAATGCCATGGAGGTTATAACAGGCAAACGAGTTGCTTTTGACTCATCTATAAATAGAAATCCATTCCCATTCAAAACAAGAGAAATGTGGGAGCAAAGATATAGAAATTTCATTCTCTCAGGCGGTGGCTTGAATAGACTAGAGTTTCTTTATGGTGAGTTAGAAAAAATCGAATTCTTGAGAGATGAGCAGTCAATAATCAAAGCATTTAAAGATAGAAAACTAGATATTGAAATATCATGTCAGTGTAATGGTGATTATTGCGACCAATATTGCGGAACTGATTTTATAGATTATGTTGCCGAATCGGAAAATCAAGAGTTAATAAAAAAAGTACGTGAATTTGAACAATATTCAATAGAACAACTTGAATCAATGGCAGAGCTAAGAAAGGTTTTCATAGATGAATATAATCTTGTCTACCCAGAAGTAAAAGCAATGTATGAGTGGCAATTAAATAAGAGAAAATTAATGAAAGTCCGTAATAAAGCAGTTGATCAATCCACTTTTCTAAATTTTTTCAATTCCCAATACCCCAAACCAAATTATACCGTTAATTTGCCTACTTCTAAGGATAGTGAAAAATGAAAAAATATTTCAGAAATAAAACCTATGATACTGAAACAGCAACAAAAGTTGCACACAAGAGTCTAGGTATATATGAAACAGAAGAACTATATTGCTCACCCAATGATACTTTCTTTGTTTTACAAGAGTCTACTGACCATGGTGACTTTCAGAAAACCAAGTCTATCAAGGTGCTAGGAAAGGTGGGGGAAGAAGACGTTATTCAATGGCTAGAAAATGATAATGTTGTATCAATATGCCTTGAAGATTATTTCACTTTTGATGAAGGATAGACTTGTGTGTCAAACTGGTTTGATACATGTCTTTTTTTAAACATAGTGCCTCTTACAAAATAAAAATAACAGATAGGTAGTTTTTGGTTTTAGAAAAAATTAAAATAACTTGAAGTAAAAACCTGTTACTAAATTAAAAGTATGAGTTTCTGGTAGGTATTTTTAAGACTCAATTATTAGGGTTAAGTTTCTGTTTTTAATGGATTATATAAACAACACTTTCTACTTTGATAGTTCAATGTCAGATAGTATTATTATTCTGTTTTATGGTAGGATTTATTCTGAAAATACCGACAAAAGTAATAAAGAGAATATTGATATGGCAAAAACAAAGTTTAAGCAAGATAATAATGGATTAGCTAAAGAAACTGACTTTTCTTCAACTCAGAAAGAAAGTAATTCTGTACCAGTGGGGACAATTAATACTGAAAAGAAAAGTATATTATCGACAGTGATTAGTTGGATTATTGGTCTCTTATTGATCCTTAGTTCTTTGGGTTTTATGAGTTTCTCCTTGATTGGAGGAATAGCAATACTGATTACAGGCTTACTATTTTTACCCCCTATACATAACTTGCTTCTTTCCCTAAGTAATATAAATCTTCACTGGGTATTAAAATCTATACTAGCTCTAGGGTTTATATTTTATTCGTTTATTGCGGTGGAAGATCAAATTAAAGAAGAATTCCAAGCTAATAGAGCAACAATTATTTCTGACATAAAAAACAAACTATCTGATAAAGATTATCTAGGGGCATCAACTCTTACATATAAATATAATTCTATCAAAGAAGACAAAGAGCTTAACGACCTTCGTAAACAAGCTTCTAACGGGGTGGAAGAAGCAAGGCTAAAAAAAGAAGCAGATGAAAAAAAATCACAAGAAATAGCAGATGAGAAAGCTGAAGAGTTGAAAAAAATAGCAGATGCTAAAGAAGAAAAGCGTAAAGCTGAAATGATAGAGAAAGAAAAGAAACAAAAAGAAGAAGAAAGGCTTGCTATAAAAAATAAAAAAAAGGAACTGCTAGAACCAAGTGGGCTTTTAAACTCATTAACCATGAAGAAAGAAACAATATGTGATTTTGCGGGTTTTTTAGTTACTAGGAAATTAGAAAAAATGTTTAAAGGATACTCTCATAATAATTCAGGGTGTAAAGTAAAAGTGATAAAAGAAAATTCTGTTGAAATAGAATCATCATATTCTACACCATTTAAACTGAAGCCTACTATGCGATACACTGCTAGAGGCACTGTAGATGGAGTTATGTTAACTTTAGATAAAATAAAAATTCACGGGGAAGATAAAAAGTTTATTTCATTTGATAATTTTCCTTTTGAGTAACCTTCTCTAAAAGGTGCTAATTTATAGATCACTAATACTAGAACTCCTTTGTTGCTTGACTAAAGAGTCTTGCAAATAGAGTAAACCCTAGTTAGAACATTGAAACCTATCTATTATCTTCTAATTAGGGTTGTATTTTATATTTTTATAAGTTATTCTAGCAACATCTAAAGGCTATTTAGAACAACAGGAGAAAATGAAATGTCAAAAGGTGTATTAGTAGGATATGCGAGAGTTTCAACACTTGACCAAGATCACACAACACAAACAGACCGCCTTAATGGTGCTGGTTGTGAAAGGATATTTTCAGAGAAGCAAAGCGGAACTACAAAAAAGAATAGAACCGCCCTTGCTGAATGTTTGGAATACATGCGCGATGGTGACACCTTAGTTATTACTAAGATTGACCGCCTAGCCAGATCAGCGCGAGACCTTCACAATATCGTACATGACCTAGAAAGTGCAGGTATTAATCTCATGGTACTAGATCAAAGTATCGACACGCGCACACCAACAGGAAAAGCTTTTTTAGGAATGCTTGCCACCTTTGCCGAATTTGAAACCAATATCAGAAAAGAAAGGCAACTGGAAGGAATAGCCAAAGCAAAGGAAAAAGGCGTTTACAAGGGACGCAAACCAACAGCGCAAGCAAAGAAAGCGGAAATGTTAGAATTACTTAAATCAGGCATGAGCAAGCCAAAGATAGCCAAAGAATTAGGCGTGTCGGTTGCCAGTGTTTACAACGTACTTAAAGAGGTGGCTTAACAATGGATATTAATCAACTGGCTAACAAGATCATGGAAGTATTGCGAAAGCTTGAAAAGGACTTGAAACAGGAGAATGAGAAACAATCACAACCTGATTAGTCACAAACACAAATCAGAATAGACTAAGCCTCGTTAATATCGGGGCTTTTTTGTGCCTAAACAACCATTAAATAATAGTTACTCAAAATATCAATGTTGGTTTTAATGTTGGGCGCGACAATGTAAGGACAATAAAAAGCCCCAAGTAACAATTACTTAGGGCTAATGTATGGCGGAGAGGCAGGGATTCGAACCCTGGGACGGTTTAACCCGTCGCCGGTTTTCAAAACCGGTACTTTCGGCCACTCAGTCACCTCTCCACTTCCCACTAACTTCTGGGAGCGCGTAGGATAA
>JALSLS010000477.1 GCA_026988195.1 Methylomonas sp. | reverse complement strand
CACATGCTGCGCCATTCTTTCGCCAGCCATTTACTTGAATCTAGCCATGATATACGCGCTGTTCAAGAGCTATTAGGGCATAGTAATATCAGTACCACCCAGATTTATACACATTTGGATTTTCAACATCTCGCTACAGTCTACGACAAAGCTCACCCTAGAGCAAAAAAGAACTCGAATCAAACATAAAACCTGTTATTATTGAGAATATTTTCATAAAAATAAAACCCATTTAAAGTATATTTACCTCACCAAGGACAACACAAAATGACTGACACCACAGCCACAGAAGATGCTCGATCGAAGGGGATCCTTTGGTTCTTTGGAACATTGGCATCTGTAACCCTTATTGTTCTAATCATTCTTGGGATATGGTGGGGCGATGAGCCAGAAACATTTGATGTGCAAGAAGAGGCTATTAAGTATATGGAAAAAAGCGGCTCTAGTAATATGCCTATCGGCTTTGTTTATACCAACACCCTAGCTCATATGGCGGAAGTCCTAATGGAAAAGCCGGGGGGGTACATTTCAAATGATGTTGCCCCTCCTGGCGTGTTTTTAGATAACATTCGTAGCTGGGAGTATGGTGCACTTATTATGCTCCGTGATGGCACAACAGCATTAAGAAACCATTTTGCCCGAGATCAGTCTCAGTCAGTTGAAGATAAGGATTTATCATTTGCCGAGCCTTATTTTTACTATGAACCAAATTCATGGGCTCTGCCTTCGTCAGAATCTGAATATGATAAAGGAGTTAAGTTTCTACATAGATATATGAAACGCTTACAAAATCCTAAACCAGGTGAACGTCGAGGCCAATTTTATTCTCGCTCTGATAACTTATGGACATACTTAGAAGTAATTATTAAACGCCTAGGAGGGCTGTCAACTCAATTAACAGCGAGTTCAGACAGGTTTGCCGGTGCTGCGGGTATTCTTTATGACCCTAGTGGACGAAACGCCCCTACGAATGTAGAAGAGTTTACCAAAGGAACAGGGAAAACTCCTTGGTTACTGATTGATGATGTTTTTTATGAAGCCCGCGGTGCCAGCTGGGCTTTATTACATATTTTACAAGCGATTAAAGTTGACTTTGAAGATATTATTTTAGATAAAAGAGCCATGAATACATTGGACAATATGATTCGTGCTTTGGAAAATGCATTAACCCCAGTATTTAGTCCAATGATTTTAAATGGTAATGGCTTTGGAATAACGGCCAATTACTCACTTGCAATGGCCAACTATATTGCTAGAGCCAACGCCTCTGCACTAGATTTACGTGATTTAATGAATAAAGGTTAGACGTATCATGCAACAAGAAATTAATGATAATATAAAAAAAATAAGCACCTGGCGCCGTATTTTCTTTATGTTGGTTTTTTCGGTAATAGTGAGTTTAGTCCGTGTATTACTTTGGACTGTGATTTTATTACAAGTGGGCTCCGCATTATTAACAGGTGCGCCTAATCAGAATATCCTTAACTTTGGGCAAACACTATCCGCTTACTTGTATCACATCTTATTATTTCTAACCTACAATACAGAAAAAATACCCTTTCCTTTTTCTGACTGGGGCTTAACTGAAGAACTAGCTCTACCTAAAATAAAAGAGTAGGTTTATGCCAGACCAAGGTAGAAAAATCATTCATATTGATATGGATGCTTTTTTTGCCGCAGTTGAACAGCGCGACCACCCAAAATACCAAAACAAACCCATTATTGTAGGCGGCAAACCTAATAGTCGAGGTGTAGTTGCCACTTGTAGTTATGAAGCCCGTAAATTTGGCATACATTCTGCCATGCCATCCTCTCAAGCCTACCGCCTGTGTCCACAAGCTATTTTTGTAAAGCCTCGTTTTGAAGCCTATAAAGAAGCTTCCTCTGATATTCGACAAATATTTAAGCAATATAGCGAATTAGTGGAGCCTTTATCCCTTGATGAAGCCTATTTAGATGTCAGTCAAAATACAGTTCACCAAGGTTCTGCCACTCTAATCGCCACGGATATTAAACAAGCTATTTTAAAAAAGACTGGCCTAATAGCCTCTGCAGGTGTTTCTTATAATAAATTTCTGGCTAAAATTGCCTCCGATATGGATAAGCCAGATGGACTTTACCTGATTACACCTGAACAAGGCGAGCAGTTTGTCGAAACATTAGCTGTGGGAAAGTTTCACGGTATAGGTAAAGCGACTGAAAAAAAGATGCATGCTTTGGGAATAAAAACAGGATGGGATTTAAAACAGCAATCTGTAAGTTTTTTAACCCAGAATTTTGGGAAATCAGGGCAGTATTATTTCAATATATCAAGAGCAATTGACCTTAGGCCGGTCAATAACCATAGAGAAAGTAAATCTGTTGGGGTTGAATCGACTTTTCAAGTTGATATTAAAGATCGCCGAGAGGTTTTAAAGCATTTACAACTGTTATTAGACAAAGCACTCAAAAAACTAAATGAAAAACAACTAGAAGCTCAAACGCTCACTATAAAAATCAAATATCATGATTTCGTGCAAATTACCCGTAGCCGAACCTTGCCTAATACTATTTCCAAGTCAATGAATGCCCTTCCTATTTTTGAAAGCTTATTACGCTCTACTGATATAGGGCAACGAAAAGTACGTTTGCTAGGTGTTACTCTGTCCTCATTTAATAAGCATGAGCAGTTACTAAATTATCGGCAATTAGATTTGTTCGAGCTAAACAAAGAGTAGGATGGGCAAAGGAGGTACGACGTGCCCATCAATGGCATCGCGCTGAATTGATGGGCACACTATCGTTTTGCCCATCCTTCAATATCTTCACCTTAATGGCAGTGTCTCCCCAGCGTCACGGAACGCTGGAGCGTTCAGCAATGAATTCCCACGCCGAGCATCGGAACTGTTTTGGTGGTTATTTATTATTTCAATTGCTGTTCAATCTCATCCACACGTGCCTCTAATACCTCTAATTTAGAACGTGTTTTTGCCAAGACTGCTTTTTGTACTTCAAACTCTTCTCTAGTGACTAAATCTAACTTCCCTAAAGCACCTTGTAAAATAGCATGGAAGTTTTTTTCCACATCCTCTTTTACATTACTGAGACCAGAGGGAACAGCATTTGCTAAACGATTAGCAATATCATCAATTGTTTTTGTATCAAACATAAGTATTTTATCTAATTAGAAATTAATTTAATCGTTCTATTTTAACATAGAAGGTACACCCAACCACACAGGGAGATAAATTCTGGCGTAAAATTACCCTATATAATAATGATAAAGGTAATATGATGAAAGTAGGGTTTATTGGACTGGGTGCCATGGGTGTTGGAATGGTGCAGAATTTAGCCAAAGCTGGGCTATTATCTACAATTTATAATCGTACAGAGCATAAAGCTAAGGCACTCTCTGATCAACTTAATATACCTTTCTGTAAGTCACCTGAGGCACTAGCAGAACAAGTTGACCTGGTTTTACTGTGTATTTCCACTGATAACGATGTATTAGAGATTATTACCTCAATTGCCCCTGTGTTACAACATAATTCCATTGTCGTCGATATGTCGACCGTGAGTAACGAAACAGCGATCAAAGCCGCAAGTATTTTATCCAAAAAACACGTTACTTTTCTTGATGCACCTGTTTCTGGCGGTGTTGAAGGGGCAAAAAAGGGAACGCTATCCATGATGGTAGGTGGTGATGAACCCACTTTAGAAAAAATACGCCCAATTTTACAAGCAATCAGCTCTCGCATTGTCCATATGGGAAAAGTTGGGACGGGGCAAAGTACCAAAGCCGTTAATCAAATTATGGCAGCAGGTATCAACCAAGCGGTGACCGAAGCTCTTGCCTTTGGTTATGCTCAAGGCCTAGAGATGGATAAAGTTATTGATGTTGTCTCAGGTGGTGCAGCAGGAAACTGGTTTTTACAACATAGAGGAACCTCTATGACAAAAGGGAGATTTAAACCAGGCTTTAAACTAGCGCTACATCACAAAGATTTAAAAATATGCCAAACAATGGCCAAGCGATCTTCCTTGCAGCTTAGTTTAATAGATAAAACCCTACTGGACTATGAAGAGCTTATGAACCAAGGCTTTGGTGATGAAGATATTTCAGCCCTATATCGCCTAAAACGAATGGACAACTAAACCTATTTTAAGAAGCGAGGGCTTATTCCCTCACTTCTTAGGTAACGGGTAATCAATATAGTTTTAATTCCCAACCCCAACATAAATTATTTTCAATGCATGGAGCGCATTTTTACAATTAGCCGATGCTTGTAAATTAGGGTTATCAAAACATAATTTATTTTGAGCGCGCGCCTCTCTAACGTTAGCCGTAAACCATGCTATAGACTTAGCCTCTTTTTCTGATGAGTCCGAACTTACTGCAATAGCCCCTACACTGACAGTTGATAAGATAAGTGCTAGAACCAAGTTTTGCTTATTCATAATATTTCCTCTTCATTAAGTTCACATAAAATAAAACTAGACTCATAAATAATTACGAGTTGAAGTAATGATAGAAGACTAAATTAAACTTGAAAATGTGGTTAATTGTCGCGCGTCAAAATGTCGCTTGAGTTGGCATGTAAAGTGTTAAGTATCATTAGTTTGAGCTGCATAAAAGCAAGGGTTTAGACACAATAAAACACGACAATCCAGTGATTTGACCTATTGACTCCGTCAAATCACTTAAAAAATTAACTGCCGAATAATAATTCTGCTGTATCAATTTATAAATGGATCTAATCAATCGATTTTTTGGTGGTTTAATTTCTAAACCTTTCCCCATAAAGACTAATAATGCTTGAAAAATCTCAAGATATGAGTGTTTTTTAAAGCTTTAATGGCATAAAAATATTTTACTTGAGCCTATTCTTCTTTCACTCCACCTGTTGTAAATTGCCGTAAAATAGAAATACCAACAAGTTAAAAGGGTGGTAGCTGGTTAAATGTGTGTGATATAAAAATAATAGAATAAGAAAGAAATTTGGTAATGGATCAGACCTGTAGTTAAGCATGAATATCCACCCCGAATTCGACTTTGTTAATCAATAAGCCAATAACAATATCATGCATTTTTTCTGATCTTGAAAAACAAATTGTTTTTCGTGTCAGCCGCTTAATCCACGCTCTTAAATTTAAATTCTTACGTTCAATTTTTTGAGTGTTACACTTTCCTACTTCGTGCTTCCTGGGTTCAATATATCGTTCATAAGCTCCCCCAGCCATCCGTGTAAAAACGGTTAATTTTCAAAGGGGCTAGCAAGACTTGTAATCCCTTAAAAACAATATCTTTTCGTTTACCAAAAACATAAACCAAAATAATATTGGTTGAATATTCAACTGCATACCAAGTCCAGCATTGATTAGATTTATTCCCTACAAACGACCACTGCTCATCTATCTCAGCCTCTTCACAAATTAATTCAACATCACTGAAGACTGTTTCAGCCTGGAACTTAGGGTTCACCTACGTGAGCTTGCTTTCCTTTTTTTTAGCGTATTTATAACTGTGTCTTTATTGATTTTTAGCACCCGAGCTGTATCCCTCATTCCACTTCCATTAATTGCCATTTCAGCAGGAGCACCATGTTCTAATTCAATTTCTTTTAATAATATTGCATCTGGCTCAGTAAATGCCCCCGCATCATTTTCTACCCAATTTATATCTTTATCAAAAACAGAACGGTAAATAGCAGGTAAAGAATCAGCCCAATCAGGTTCATTAGGGTCGCGTAACCAAAATTGACGAATTTGTTGAAGTTCATCTTTTTGACTCAGTTCAATATTAGTATTTACATGCAAATAGTTCTCTTGATCTATAATTAACTAATAGAAGTAGATTATTTAAGTGTTAACACGTTAGAGTCACTGCATGAAAAATATGGAAATTAACCAAATTCACGATATTCAATATTACCTTCACTGTTTTAAAAAACTTCACCGAGATAGAAAAAAAGGCGGTGCGCCGCATAAGCCCGTTTTGCTACTCAGCGTTATTCAACTTATTGAGTCTGGACATATTGACAGTCATAAAATCTATTTAA
>JALSLS010000476.1 GCA_026988195.1 Methylomonas sp. | reverse complement strand
CCAAACATCAATTACAAGCATATACCATGCCACTTACTACCCTTTGACAAGCATAGTAATAACAGCTAAGTCTCTGTTATTACTATTTTTGAGGTTATTAACTATCAATAACCCAGTAAATTTATCGGGGTTTCTGGTCGTAGATAATGCATTGTCGTTGTATAACAACAATACTGACACTCAATGCCTATAGGTATTTAAAGCTATTTGACACTTCTATTTTTAATTTTAGGTTTATCACTTTGTCCCTTAATAGGGACGTTTTTATAGTCAATGACTAAACTAAGATAGATACATATAACATATTCAGTATCTTTAGTAGAATGCTTCGTAGGAGCGTCCGCCCTCGGCACACCGCTTCGCTGCTCCTCGATAATAGCTCCTGCATTATTCTTCCTGCCCTAGTGCATTGCTCTACCTACGTGAATAATCTACATGGATGTAGTGAATGCAGATATTGCAGGAGCAAATATCTGTCCATGCACCAGTCGGCGCGAAGGTAATTGAAAGTTTTAGAGAAAAGAGCATCATTTTAATCGCGCCGAGGGCGGACGCTCCTACATCATCATTGTCTACTCACAAGCTGAATAGTTACCCAATAACTAAGGTACGCGTAATAAATAAACCACCAAAATAGTTCCTACACTAATAATTGCCATTATGTTATGGCAATTATTAGTGTAGGATGTGCTGACGATAGGAAGCGCATCTTTTGGTATGATGCGCTTCCTATACTTTCACATAACTTACTGGCAGTATAGCTCTGCATTGCTGTTATCTAACATTGCTCACAGTTTTATGATTTAACTGAAACTATTGCTTCCTTAGGTCTTCTATATAAGCGTATGATTATTACACGTTTTAAAAAGGATCAAACTTATGATGACTAGCCTTTCATCTAGTGCGCTTAACCTAATGAATACCGCAAATCATAAAGTAGCGGGTGCTGCGCAAACTATAGCTTCTTTATCCACCGCTAAAGATGAGATTGGCAGCACAGAATTTAGTTCTAATTCAATTTTAAACCCTATTTTAAGTTTAAAAGAAGCCGAAATTGAATCATCTGCAGCGGTTAAAATTTTACAAACAGAACAAGAAACCTTAGGTTCTCTTTTTGATGCGATAGCATAGTTAAGGAACGTTCATGAAATAATTTCCCGGTTTCTAACTTATGATAGCGCGATCAACTAGCCACACTCACCTTATATCCTAACAAACGGATATTCTCAGCAAATAACTCCATCTGATCTTTATTCACCGGTTTCAATTTTTTAGCTTCTGGCTGTAATGAAGCTCTAGCCAGTGTATATAACATCACTTTTTTAATTTTCACTGTATTTTGTTTTAAAAATTCAAGGTAAGCTATTCGCTCTTGCCTTGTTTCTTCAGCCGTTAAAAAATCAAGCATACAGGTTTGTAGGCTTGTTTCACACAAATGGCTAGATAACTCTAAATTAGACAGTGTTTTAGTCGTTGTTTGTTTACTCTCATTAATTTTCTTTCTCCCTAGTTCAGTAACACTATCGACCTTAAACCACACTTCCCCATTATATTTATTGAGTATTTTTAATCCTTTTTGTACTCCCGTTTGATGCATTAAACTGCCATTGCTAATCAAAACAAATTTACTATCAGGAAATACCTTCATTTGTGTGGCAATTTTTCCAATTAATTCGATTGCGTTATCAAAGCCTTTTAAACTCGTTGGCTCACCGTTACCTGAAATAGCAATATCTTTAATCACACGATGTTGTTCTGCCACTTGGTATTGCTGATAAAAGTCGCCTTCTAAAACCTGCCTTAAAAAAAAACGTAATTCTTGTTCTAGTAATTTAAAGTCCATTTCAGGTGCTGAACCTTTTATTAAATCAGGTACCTGACAATATACACAACGCCAATTGCAGGCATTATTAGTATTAAAGTTAATCCCTATAGATAGCCCTCCGGCTCTTCTTGAAATAACAGGATAAATATATTTTAAGCCGGCGATATCTCGACTATGATCAGTTGTAGTTAATTTTTGGCTCATGGCTATTAAGAATATGGATAATTCATGGTATTCTAACCGCTTCAAATTATTAATGCTTTATGGAGTTAAATATGAGCGAAAGAATCGTAATGCGTACAGGTGAGTCACTTGTTGCAGGTGGACCACCAGGAACAGCAGCTGAGCCTGAAATCGTTATTGGTGAATTAGACGGTCCTGTTGGAACTGCACTTGCGACACTAACAGGTGATCAAGCTAGTGGTCACTCAAAAGTATTTGCTATTTTAAATACTGACATTCAAGTACGCCCTGTCACCTTAATGGTTAGTAAAGTAACGGTTAAAAATTCTCGTTACACCAATATCTTAATGGGTACTGTGCAAGCGGCTATTGCGAATGGTGTTTTAGACGCTGTCCGTGCTGGAGACATTCCTAAAGAAAAAGCAAACGACTTAGGTATCATTTGTTCAGTCTGGTTAAACCCAAGCGTTGCAACTGATGATAACTTAGATCACCAAATCTTATTTGATATTCACCGTAAAGCGACTGCTCAGGCAATCCATAAAGCGATGACTAATACACCTGATATTGACTGGTTATTAGACAACCAAGATAAAATCACTCATAAGTATTTTCAAATGGGATTAGACGGTAAAATTTAAACCGTTGATTATATATCTATGAGAAGGCTTTTTTACTTTAACTTTATCAATCCTTCTCAACTCCCCTTTTCTTCTAAAGGGGAGGCTTTTAAGCCTAAATTTCTATATTCTCTGGCGCTACCCTTAATACTTCCTCTATAGAAGTAATACCTTCTATCACTTTCTCAACGCCACTTAACCGCAAAGTTTTCATTCCATCTTTTAAGGCTAACTTGGCCACAATATTTGTGTCACAATTTTCAGTTATTTGTTTTTGAATTGCGCTGGTATTTTGAAATACTTCATAAATACCAATTCGACCTAAATACCCCGTATTGCGACATTCAATACAACCTTGTGCTTGATAAATAAGCGCTGGTTTTTTTATGTTAAAGGGGTAAACCAAATCTTGCCAGTATTCATCTGTTAATTTCTGCTCACTTTTGCAGTTGGGGCATAAAGTCCTGATCAATCGCTGAGCCATCACCCCTAATAAAGTTAATTTTATTAAATAAGGCTTAACCCCAAGTTCCAGTAAGCGAGTTATAGCTGATGGAGCATTATTTGTATGTAAGGTTGATAAAACCAGATGCCCTGTTAATGATGCTTGAATAGCCATTTCAGCTGTTTCTAAATCACGAATTTCCCCGACCATTATAATATCGGGGTCTTGTCGCATTAAAGTTCTAATTCCCGCTGCAAAGTCTAAATCTATTTTATTTTCAACCTGCATTTGGTTAAAACTAGGCTCAATTAACTCAATAGGGTCTTCAACTGTACATAAATTTATTTCGGGCGTTGCAAGGTGCTTTAAAGTTGAATAAAGCGTGGTTGTTTTACCTGAGCCTGTCGGCCCTGTCACTAAGATAATCCCATGAGCCTGATGAGTCATACCAGTCCACAACAGCTGCTCTCTTTTGTTAAAGCCAAGGGCTGTAAAGTCTTTTAGTAAGACTTCAGGGTCAAAAATACGCATCACCACTTTTTCACCGAAGGCTGTTGGCATGGTGGATAAACGTAATTCAATCTCTAATTTACCATTAAGGGTTTTAAGCCGACCATCTTGAGGCCTTCGCTTTTCGGCAATATCCATTCGCCCCAAAATTTTAATTCGGCTAATGACTGCTCCCATAACAGGTGTAGGTATTTGATAAACTTGATGCATAACCCCATCAATACGAAAGCGCACATTACTTTGGTCGCGTCTAGGCTCAAGATGAATATCACTGGCTCGTTGCTCAAAAGCATATTGTAATAACCAGTTTACTAAATTAACGATATGCTGGTTATTTACTTCTAAATCACTCTTTTGCCCTAATTCAACTAACTGCTCCAGGTTATTTAATTGACCATTATTTTCTACTGCTCTATTGCTTGCTCTTTTAACGGATTTAGAAAAATCATATAACTCACCAATATAACGTTTAATATCAGTTGCACTAGCCAGTACTCTTTTAAGGTCTTTATTGTGTAAATGGCTAAGGGCTTTTTCCCACTCACGTATAAAAGGCTCCGATACCGCAACAGTAATACTTTTTTCATCAACTTTGATAGGTAAAATATTAAACCTTTCAGCATAAGATTGTGTGCAAATATCAGTCACTGCTGCTACATCAATTTTTAAGGGGTCGATATAAAAATAAGATAAAGAAACACGAGATGCCAACCAGTCATTTAGGGTTTCTTTGGTAAACTTCTTACTAAGTTGCTTGTCTTTTTCTGCTTGATATTCACAGATAATATCGTCCAAACCCTTTTCTCTATTTTCCCAACGTGCAGAATATAATCTTATTGCCTCTTCTTCTTCATCGGAAATTAATTGATCTTTATTTAACCAACCCAAGGCCTCTTCAATCGTTAATTTTCTTTCTGAAGTTTGGTTTATTTGCGTCATCATTTTCTTTACCTATAAAAAGCCTCGGACTATCCGGTAAAGCCGCGACCATTTCTTGTATCTTTGAAACGAAGCCAAAGAATATACTGACTTATCACCCCGTTAATTTTTATGCCCTTTCAATCTTAGGCAACCAGCAACAAATAACCCACGCACCTTACTGGCTTTTTTATCCCTGCTCAAACCATCTCAATCGTTACGTAGCTGGCTATGCGCCTCTTGAGATAGTTTGATCAGAAATAAAAAATCTGCGCAATCTGGGTGGGTTATTTATTGCCAGTTGCCTTATAAGTGTAGCACTAAATTAGCATATAAAATCAGCACCTACACATACTGCCCCGCACTCCACCCTGATGCCCAAGCCCATTGAAAGTTATAACCCCCTAGCCACCCTGTCACATCCAGAACCTCCCCCACAAAATACAAGCCTTTTACTTTTTGACTTTGCATGGTTTTTGATGATATTTCAGAGCAGTCCACCCCTCCTAATGTGACTTCAGCTGTTCTATAACCTTCTGTTCCATTGGGCTTTATAGTCCAATTATTGATATTCTTTTCCACTTCATTAAATTGCTTATTAGAAATATTCTGTAATGATAAAGCTAATATTTTTGGGTCAATTAGTGCTTCAACCAATCGCCTAGGTAACCACTCAGATAAAATAGTTTTTAATTGCATTTTTACTTTAGCCTTCTTTTTATCTAACAACATCTCAAAAATATTAACCTCAGGTAAGAAGTTGATACTAACAGCCTCACCAGCCCTCCAATAGGATGATATTTGTAAAATAGCAGGACCACTCAACCCTCTGTGAGTAAATAAAATATTCTCTGTAAAACTTTGCTGGTGATTACTCACCACACAAGCAACAGCTATGCCGGATAAAGGAGACAAACTTTCTTTATCCCCTGTCTGTAATGTAAAAGGAACCAACCCAGCACAAACAGGTAATACATTAATATCAAATTGCTCAGCTACCTGGTAACCAAAGGCCGTTGCTCCCATTTTAGGAATGGATAAGCCTCCCGTTGCAACAACCACAGATTGACATTGCAGTGATTGCTTGTCTGTCATTAATTGAAATTCACCCTCAGCCATTTGTTTAATGTGCTTAATTTTACAATTAAGTTGAATGTTGACCCCCACTTTTTCACATTCAGACAGCAGCATATTCAAAATATCTTTTGCACTATTATCACAAAACAACTGCCCATGTTTACGCTCATGAAAAGGGATTTTATATTGATCAATCATGGCTAAAAAGTCCCATTGGCTAAAACGGCTTAAAGCCGATTTACAAAAATGCGTATTAGCTGAAATAAAATTCTCTGCCTCAATAGAATAATTAGTGAAATTGCAACGTCCTCCCCCAGACATCAAAATTTTTTTCCCCGCTTTATTAGCATGATCCAATACCAAAACGCCGCGACCACGTTTTCCTGCTTCAATCGCGCACATCAGCCCAGATGCACCAGCACCAATAATAACTACTTCAATTTTTTTCATTTTTCAAATTTTCACAATAAAAATGAA
>JALSLS010000475.1 GCA_026988195.1 Methylomonas sp. | reverse complement strand
TGCAGAAGAAAACGCACCACCCATAACGGCCGAACAAATCGCTATAATTCAATCGACATGGGCTAAGCTTGTTCCTGTTAAAGAGCAAACAGCTGAATTATTTTATCATAAACTTTTTCAAATGGAGCCTTCAACTAAAGCATTATTTAAAGGTGATATGAAGTCCCAAGGCGACAAGTTAATTATGTCAATTAATCTAGTCGTTAATTCTCTTAACAACTTAGACCATGTTGTTCCCGCTTTACAAGAAATGGGCAAACGTCATGTTGGTTATGGTGTGGAAGCTGCACACTACGACACAGTAGGTGGCGCTTTATTGTGGACTTTCGAGCAAGCACTTGGTGCTGATTTTACGGAAGAAGCAAAAGCCGCTTGGACGGTTGCTTATGGCCTTATTGCTAAAACTATGATTAGTGGAGCCAATTATTAATGCCCTTCATCACTTATTGCATTAAGCTAATAATTAGGGTCTAAGGCATAGGATGTGTTGAGGTACGAAGCGCATCGCTAAAGATGCGCTTCGTACCTCAACACATCCTATAGCTTTTGGATTTTATAAAATCCTCTCCCCTAGATGTTATGCTTCGCGCGGTCACGGATATGGAATTTATAAGCTGGTTATTTTAGCATTGCCAGCTTATTTAAATCACCAACCTACCGTCATCCCACACAACTATAGCTGCCGTTTTAGTTATTATCCCAAAATCAACGTATAATGTAGCCAATTTCTTAAATATTATCCAACCTTATTGCTTGGACAATTACTTAATACTTAACATTATATGCAAAATCAACAAACATTCAGACCCTGTGATTTAGTCATTTATGGTGCACTAGGTGATTTATCCACTCGCAAACTTATTGCTTCTCTATATCGACTTGAAAAAGCGGGTTTAATTGAAGATGACACCCAAATTACAGGGGTAGATTTACATGATAAAACGAGTACTGAATTTATTGAGATTGCACAACAAAGCTTGCAAAAATTTTTAAATGAAACTTTGGATCCTACAGTTTGGAAGCAATTTTCAGCTCGCCTTGCTTATCTAAAGATTGATCTAACCAAAAAACAGCAATATAAAAAACTAGCCTCTCGGGTTGATGCTGAAAAAAGGGACTTAATCAATTATTTCTCTGTTGCTCCTTTTCTGTTTAAACATATCTGCCAAGGGCTGAACCAATCAGGTATTTTGAACAAAAGATCTAAAGTAGTGGTTGAGAAACCTTTAGGTCATGACCTAAAATCCTCACAAGAAATTAACGATGCTTTTGCAGAAGTGTTTAATGAGGACCAAATTTATCGAATAGACCATTATCTTGGTAAAGAAACTGTCCTTAATTTACTAGCCTTACGTTTTGCCAACTCTATTTTTACCAGCAACTGGGATCATAATACTATAGATTCTATCCAGATTACTGTCTCGGAAGAAGTCGGTATTGAAGGTCGCTGGGGATATTTTGACCATACCGGACAAACCCGTGATATGTTGCAAAATCACTTATTACAAATCCTAACCTTTATTGCAATGGAGCCTCCTGTTAACTTAGAGGCAAAAAGCATTCGCAGAGAAAAAGTTAAAGTCCTTGAAGCATTACGCCCCATTACCGCCAGCAATGTCTCCAAAAAAACCGTACGCGGCCAATATACCTCTGGGTTTCTAAATGGCGCAGCTGTTCCCGGTTATCTAGAAGAAGAAGGGGCAAATACTGAAAGCACCAATGAAAGCTTTGTTGCTATACGTGTTGATATTGACAATTGGCGCTGGGCTGATGTTCCTTTCTACCTGCGTACGGGAAAACGTATGCAAAGTAAACGTACTGAAATTGTTATCAATTTTAAACAGTTGCCACATAATATTTTTAAAGACAGCTTCCAAGATCTACCCGCTAATAAACTAGTGATCCACCTACAAAAACAAGAAGGAGTTGAAGTTCACATGCTTAACAAAGTCCCTTCTTTAGACGGCAATATTAAGTTACAAAAAACCAAACTTGATTTAAGTTTTTCTGACTCCGGCAAAGAAAAACCAGTTTTTGGTGGATATGAAAGGCTCATGCTAGAAACCATGCGTAGCAACCCCACCTTGTTTTTAAGCCGAGAAGAAATTGAACAAGCTTGGACATGGGTAGACTCTATCCAAGATGCTTGGGTACACCAAAATGAATCACCTAAACCATACCCTGCTGGTAGCTGGGGTCCTGTTGCATCTGTCGCCCTATTGGCACGAGATGGCAGGAATTGGGAAGAATAAATAGATATATCAAATATGATTTATCTTTAAAAACCAAATTTTAAGATATCCAAAAGGAGCCATTATGCATCCCATTGTAGAAAAAGTAACCCAAGATGTTATTGATCGCAGCCAAGCATCACGAACAGCTTACCTAAAATATATTGACGGCCTAGCAAAAAAAGGCCCCAACCGTGGAAAACTTGCCTGTGGTAACTTGGCACATGGCTTTGCAGCCTGTAGCCCATCTGAAAAAACTGATTTAACAGGGGGTATTAAAGCTAATATCGCTATCATTTCCTCTTATAATGATATGTTGTCAGCGCACCAACCCTATAAAGATGCACCTGATTTAATTAAAGCAGCCGTCGCTAAAGCAGGTGGTGTTGCTCAGTTTGCTGGCGGTGTTCCGGCCATGTGTGACGGTATTACTCAAGGGCAACCTGGGATGGAAATGTCTTTGTTTAGTCGTGACTTAATTGCCATGACCACTGCAATTGGCATGAGTCACGATATGTTTGATGGCGCAATGTACTTAGGTGTCTGTGACAAGATTGTCCCAGGTTTACTGATTGGGGCATTAAGTTTTGGTCACTTACCCTCTATTTTTGTACCCGCAGGCCCAATGCCAAGTGGCATCACCAACAAAGAAAAAGCGCGTGCCCGTCAAGCTTTTGCGGTTGGGAAAATTGGCCGAGCAGAACTGTTAGAGGCAGAAATGGCCTCTTATCACTCAGCAGGTACTTGTACTTTCTACGGAACAGCTAACAGTAACCAGATGATGATGGAAATCATGGGGCTACACTTACCGGGTAGCTCTTTTGTAAATCCATACACGCCATTACGTGATGAGTTAACCGCGCAAGCAGCCAGACAAGTGCTTAAATTTACAGCACTAGGCGATGACTACCGCCCTATTGCACACATGGTTAATGAAAAAGCAATTATCAATGCGGTGGTAGGTTTATTAGCAACAGGCGGCTCAACCAATCACACCATGCATTTAGTTGCCATTGCCAGAGCTTCAGGCATTACTTTGAACTGGGATGACTTTGATAACCTATCTAAAGCTATTCCTCAATTAACCAAAATTTATCCAAATGGCCCAGCTGACATCAATCATTTTCATGCCGCGGGTGGTATGGGCGTATTGATTGCGGAACTACTAAGAGCAGGTTTATTGCATGAGGATATATTAACTGTTGCTGATGAAAAAGGCATGAACAGCTATACAAGTGAACCAAAACTGCATGAAAATAAACTAGTATGGGAAGCATGCCCAGAAACCTCTTTAGATAAAGAAGTTATTGCATCAGTCGCAGAGCCTTTTGCTACAGGTGGTGGTTTGCACGTTATGCGCGGCAACCTAGGCCGTGGAATATCAAAATTATCCGCTGTTTCTGAAGATCATCAAATTGTAGAGGCACCTGCCGTTGTGTTTGATGACCAAGAAGATTTTCTACTCGCCTTCCACAATGGCAAGTTAGAAAAAGATTTTGTTGCGGTGATTCGTTTTCAAGGCCCAAGATCTAACGGAATGCCTGAATTACATAAATTAACCCCTCCTTTAGGCGTATTACAAGACAAAGGCTTTAAAGTCGCCTTAGTTACTGATGGCCGGATGTCAGGTGCATCAGGAAAAGTACCTTCCGCAATCCATTTATGCCCAGAATGTGAAATGGGCGGTCCACTAGCTAAAGTACAAGATGGTGACATTATTTCCTTAAACTTACAAACGGGTGATGTTAACGCTTTGGTTGATGCAACAGAGTGGGACAAACGTATTGCCATTCCAAACCGCGCCAAAAACCATCATTACGGTCAAGGCCGTGAAATGTTTGGTGGTTTTAGACTAGGTGCATCGACTGCTGAAACAGGAGCATCTAACTTATTTCCTGTTGATTAATTTTATATTATTTGTGTAGCCTTGATGTAGCAAAGCGAAATCAAGGTTCTACATATAAAAAACCTTGATTCCACTATCGTTCCATCAAGGCTACAAAATCTTACGTATATAGAGATCTAAAATGACTGCAATAAAAGACATCATGAACACATCACCCGTTATCCCGGTGATGGTTATTAACAAACTTGAACATGCTGTACCACTTGCCAATGCATTGGTTGAAGGTGGATTAAAGGTGCTAGAAATCACACTACGCACGCCTGTTGCTTTAGAAGCAATCAAAAAAATAAAAGCCGAAGTCCCTGGTGCTATCGTGGGTGCGGGTACTGTTATCAACTTAGAAACTTTAAACCAAGTGATTGAAGCAGGTGCTGAATTTATTGTTAGCCCTGGAGTAACAGATACGGTTATTGATGCCGCACTAGCCTCAGGTGTCCCTATTCTTCCAGGTGTAATAACACCTAGCGAGGTAATGAACTTACTTGAGAAAGGAATTACTGAAATGAAGTTTTTCCCTGCTGAAGCTGCAGGTGGAATACCGATGGTTAAATCTATTGGCGGGCCTTTACCTCAAGTCACTTTCTGTCCTACTGGTGGGGTTAGCCCTAAAAATGCTGCTGCTTATTTGGCATTACCAAATGTAGCTTGTGTTGGCGGTTCTTGGATGGCTCCAGCTGACCTTGTTGACGCCGAAGATTGGGATGAGATTAAACGCTTAACAGTTGAAGCTATTAGTATTGCTACTGGAAAATAAGCCTCCAATATTGGACAGGGGATTTGTTTGTATTCAGTCTTGTAGCAATAGGCGCATAGCAGGCTACGATAGCAACCAGCATGTAACCGTTCACCTCCCCCTTTGAAAAAGGGGGATTGAGGGGGATTTGTCTAACACCCCCCTAACCCCTCTTTTTCAAATAGGGGGGGCTGAACGGTTACACCAGCATGTGCTTCGTAACTGTTGCTACAAGACTGAAGAAGAGCTTTAGCGATTCTTTTGCTTTTAGTGCCAGCAAGGTAGGATGATGATTTTTTATCACCCTAAATTAAAATTATTCCTGCCAAACCTAAAAAAACAAAAAAGCCCATTGCATCTGTTACCGTTGTTAATAAAAGTGGTGAAGCTATAGCAGGATCTCCACCAAACTTTTTAATCAACAAAGGAATCATTGAACCGATTAAGCCTGCGGTTGCTAAATTAACCATGATAGCTAAAGCGATAACCAATCCAAGTAAGGGTTGTTGAAACCAAGTAAAGGTAATGATGGAGACCACCCCGCCCATTACCACACCATTAATACTACCCATTAACATTTCACGTTTAATAACAGGGCGGGCATTTCCCCAATCAACTTGACCTAGTGCTAGTTTCCTCACCGTTACGGTAACAGCTTGATTCCCTACGTTGCCTCCTAATGCGGCAACAACTGGCATAAGTACGGCAAGAGCAACTATCTGCTCAATAATTTCTGTAAACAAACTAACAATAAAAGCGGCACAAAATAGTGCAGCTAAATTTATACATAACCACTTTAACCTTGCTTTACATGCAGAGCTAAAACTGTCGTCTTCAGCTTCATTATCCGCACCCGCCATTTTTAATGCTTGGCCATGTTCTTGCAGACGAATTAAATCATATACATCGTTATAAGTAATACGGCCTTGTAACTCCCTATCTTGATTGATAACAGCCAGAACACTTAGGTCATATTCTTCAAATAATTGAATCACTTTTTCAATAGGGGTTGAGGCCAGTACGCTCAATGGCTTATGATGATGAATTGCCTGTGCAACAATAGTTTCCATGGTGTCTGTTTCTTGGAATAGCATCATATCTGTAAAATGCAATGTTGCAACTAGGTGATGACCAGCATCCACCACAAACAATTTGATAATTGGACTATTGGGTTCTTCTTGTCTAAATGAACGTACTTTTTGTTTAACCTTTAGTAAGGTATCCGTCAATGTTGCCGATAC
>JALSLS010000474.1 GCA_026988195.1 Methylomonas sp. | reverse complement strand
GATATAAAAATATTACGGCGCGAATCAGATATTGCTGAATTACAAGCCGTGCAGCAGAAAATACTGCAGGCCGCGTGGGAGTTATTGCTTCCTGGTGGTGTTTTGTTATATGCAACCTGCTCTGTACTGAAGCAAGAAAATGAGCAGCAAATTGAAGCTTTTTTAGCCAAGCAAAGTCATGCTGAAGAAGTTGAGATTGTTGCTGAGTGGGGGGTGAAGAGAGCTTTTGGGCGGCAGGTACTAACAGGTCAGCAGAATATGGATGGGTTTTATTATGCTAAGCTGGTTAAGCGGTGAAAATAGCCGTTTATTTATGGGCTTGTTTTTTCTCTGAATCACTTTGGGCAAGTGAATACGCCACTCAAGTCAATAATGTTAAGGTGGAACTTGTTGCTGACCGTTATGAGTTGAATGCCGATCTCAATTTTCAATTAAGCCCTGTCGCAAAAGAGGCTTTGCATAGAGGGATTGCATTAACATGGGCTTTATTGGTGAAAGTTGAGGAAAAAGGAGAACTGTGGAACCATACCGTGCAGAGTTTGGGTATGGATTATCAAATCCAAAACCATGCCTTGCTAAACTTATATAGCCTTAAAAGGTTGAGTACAGGAGAGCGCTCAGTATTTTCTACTTTAGCGGGGGCATTAAATTCACTTTCTAAAATTCGTAGAATACCTGTTTTAGATAAACAACTAGTCCGCTTAGATAGGCAGTACTCTGTTGCGGTGAAGGTTAAATTTAAGCGAGAATCACTGCCTATTCCTCTTCGCCCCTTTTCTTATTTTGATGCGCAATGGGCGCTTTCAAGTCAGTGGACATTATGGCCCTTTCAACAGTAAAGCTCCCTGTAAACCTTTCCATTATCATTTTGTTCGGCTTAATTCTGCTGTCATTGCAGTTAATGAGTTCGGCAACTCAGGATGCTTCAGAATTAAATGATATGTATTCCTGGTTGCTTGTTGGGAATAGCCTTGGCTCCATTGTTTTATTGATACTCATTATAATCAATGTTTATTCTTTGGCGCGAGAGTTAAAAAAGAGGGAGGCAGGGTCAAAACTAACCACGCGGATGATCTCTTTATTTGTGCTGTTAGCTATTGCACCTGCCGCCATTGTTTTTTACTTTTCGATACAATTTATCAATCAAGGTATCGATAGCTGGTTTAATGTTGAAATAGATCGTGCGATGGAGGATGCCTTAGAGTTAAGTGAGGAGTCCTTAGACCAAAGAAAACGATTGCATTTAAAACATGCAAGGATGCTGGCTAAAGAGGTCGTAGGAAAATCTCAGACTTTGATTGCCCTCGAAATGGGGGAGTTAAGAGAGCGAGTGGAGGCGACAGAAATTGCATTGTTCTCTCGGCGAGGCCATGTAATTGCATCAAATAGTGTTGATTCAAATGATATTTTACCCTTATTGCCAAGCGAACATGTATGGCTACAGGTAAGGCAAAATAAAGAGTATGTTACTTTTAACCAAATGGATGATGATAGCTTAATGATTCAAGTTATTGTTCATGTGGATGATGATGAACCGAGGTTCTTGCAGTTGCTATTCTCAGTACCTGTTCGTATTGCTGATTTGGCTGATTCAATTGATTTTGCTTTTGTGCGCTATCAAGAAATGGCTTTTTTGAGGCATTCATTAAAAAATAGCTTTTTATTGTTATTGTCATTGGTTTTACTCTTAAGCTTATTAGCCGCTATTTGGGTGGCATTTATCAGTATTCGACATATTGTGGCTCCGGTAAAAGAATTAGTAAAAGGGACGCAGGCAGTTGCTAGTGGGAACTATAGAAAACAGCTGTCAGTGGAGAGTCAAGATGACTTAGGCTTTTTGGTTGAATCATTTAATGAAATGACACTTCGAATCGCTCAGTCACGAGATGAAACAAAAGCAGCCAGTGCAGAAGTTGAACAACAGCGAGCCTATTTAGAAACAGTCTTATCAAACCTTACCGCCGGAGTGGTGAGTTTTGGAGCAGAATATGAAATTAAAACAGCCAATCAAGCGGCCTATAGAATATTACATATTCCTGTCAGTCACTTTGTTGGACAAACGTTGCTGGATATTATTGTCCTACACCCACAGCTAACACAATTGTGGGAGTCTATTCAGGGCTTGTTGGAGGAGGCTGGTGATTTATGGCAGCAGCGATTTGCTTTCTTAGGGCCTAATGGACGACAAGAATTGCTTTGCCGAGGTACGCCATTATTTTCACCCTTAGGGCAGCGGGTAGGTACCATCGTTGTGTTTGATGATGTGACTGATTTAATACAAGCACAAAAAAATGCAGCATGGGGAGAAGTTGCGAAGCGGTTGGCGCATGAGATTAAAAATCCACTCACCCCTATTCAACTTTCAGCTGAAAGGCTACAACATAAACTTGCCGCAGAATTGTCAGAATCCTCTGCTCAAATTTTGCAACGTTCTACGCAAACCATTGTTAATCAGGTTGAAGCATTAAAGTCGATGGTTGATGATTTTTCAGAATATGCTCGGCCGAGCAAGAAACAGGTAGAATTAATTAACTTTAATCAATTAATTAATGAAGTTTTAGCCTTATATATCTTGCAAACAGATATAAGAATTGTGACCGTATTTAGTGTTGAGAACGTTGTTATAGAGGCAGATCCAGTGAGTATTCGACAGGTACTACATAACCTATTTAAAAATGCACAAGAAGCCATGGCTGAGAAAGGGCAGATTGAAATAAAATTAGATAAGGTTACTCGGAATAATACAGAATATGCTGAGTTTGCAGTCTATGATAATGGTTGTGGCTTAAATAAAGAGAAAGCAGAAACAATATTTGAACCTTATGTAACAAACAAACCTAAAGGGACAGGTTTGGGTTTGGCAATAGTAAAGAAAATTATTGAAGATCATGGTGGCGTAATCTGGGTAGATACGACATATAATAAAGGGGCTGGTTTTATTATTCAGTTACCCATAGTACTTATTTAGGACAAAAGCATTGAAGACAGAATCACCTTATATATTAGTTGTTGATGACGAGCCCGATATTAGGCAGTTAGTGTCAGAAATTCTTGAGGATGAAGGGTATCAAGTTGAAATGGCTGAAGATGCCGCTTCAGCAAGACGCAAAAAGCAAGCGCGGCAGCCTTATTTGATTTTATTAGATATCTGGATGCCAGATATGGATGGAATTACCTTGTTAAAAGAATGGGCTGCAGAAGATCAAGCATTATGTCCAGTTGTAATGATGTCTGGGCACGGTTCAGTTGAAGCCGCAGTTGAGGCAACTCGGCTAGGCGCTTATGATTTTTTAGAAAAGCCTCTATCATTAGCAAAATTATTATTAACGGTAGAGAGAGCACTAGAAACCAGTCAACTACAGCAGGAGAATGCAGGGCTTAAACAGCAGTTGATGCTGGATGTAGAGCCTGTTGGTAAAAGTGCTGTAGTTGAGCGAACAAAAGAACAATTAAGGCGACTAGCACAGCATAATGCCCGCCTATTGCTGGTTGGGGAAGCGGGAGTTGGTAAAGAATTGTTTGCCCGTTACTTACATAAGCATAGAGTGCGGCGAGAGGGGCCTTTTGTTGATGTCGCTGTTGGAAGTATTTCTCCTGAAAACTCAGCTGTGGAATTCTTTGGTAAAGAAGAAAACGGAAAGGTTTATCATGGCTTGTTAGAGCAAGCTCATGGCGGTACATTGTTCTTGGGTGAAGTGGCAGGGATGGATATGGAAACCCAGGTTAGGCTGCTCAGTGCGTTAGAATCCAGTTCTTTTCTAAGAGTAGGAGGGAGTGAGTCAGTTCGGGTTGATGTGCAGGTCGTTGCTTCAACAAGAATTGCTTTAGATGATGAGGTTAATGCGGGGCGGTTTAGACAAGATCTCTATTTCCTACTAAATGAAGTGGCTTTGGATATTAGTTCATTAAGAGATCATGGGGAAGATGTTCCTGGGTTATTGAGTTATTATGTGGATTATTTTGTGAATGTTGAGAAGCTACCTTTTAGGCGGTTTTCTATGGCATCACAGAATTATTTACGTAACTATACCTGGCCTGGAAATGTCAGAGAGTTAAGAAGCTTGGTACAGCGTTTAATGATTTTAGGGGCTGGTGATGACATTGAATTGGATGAAGTCAAATCAGCATTAGGGTCTATTGCTGAAGAACCCGCATTAAATTCGGAAATTCCTGAGTTTTTTAATTTGCCTTTGAAGGAAGCTAGGGAGCATTTTGAGAAATGTTACCTAGAATATCATTTTGAAAAAAATGGCGGAAGTGTGGCTAAGTTAGCTGCTGCTATTGGTATGGAGCGGACTCATCTATACCGTAAGTTACATGCTTTAAATATAAAGTTATAAATAAACTTGAAAATAGTAGGTAAATCGAGTAAAATTCTCGCTCTTTATACACGTCTTAACAAATTACTAAGTAAACGATGAAAACATTTAGTGCAAAGCCAGCAGAAGTTAAGCGCGATTGGTACGTAATTGATGCAGAAGGCCAGACATTGGGTCGCCTTGCTACTGAAATTGCACGACGTCTTCGCGGTAAACATAAACCAGAATACACACCACACGTAGATACTGGTGACTACATTATTGTAGTTAACGCAGAAAAAATCGGTGTGACAGGAAACAAAGAAAATGACAAGATGTATTATCACCATACAGGTTATGTTGGTAATTTAAAATCTGTTAGCTTAGGTAAACTAAGAGCTACTTTTCCTGATCGTATTATTAATAAAGCGGTTGAAGGTATGTTACCTAAGAATCCATTAGGTCGTGCGATGTTCAAGAAATTGAAAGTATATGCGGGATCTTCTCATGAACATCACGCGCAACAGCCTAAAGTATTGGAATTATAGGATAAAACATGGCAGCTCAATATTATGGTACAGGACGTCGTAAAAGTGCAATAGCACGTGTTTACGCAGTGACCGGTACAGGAAAATTTACAATCAACAGTCTATCAATAGAAAAGTATTTTGGTCGTAAAACTGACCAAATGGTTGCTTTACAACCTTTAGAACTTCTAGAGAAAACAGCAGACTTTGATTTTAACGTTATTGTTAAGGGCGGTGGTCCTTCTGGTCAAGCGGGCGCGATTCGCCACGGTGTGACTAGAGCATTGATGGACTTTGATGAAGAATTACGCCCTGCACTAAGAGCGGCGGGTTATGTAACTCGTGATGCTCGTGTTGTTGAACGTAAAAAAGTCGGTTTACACAAAGCGAGAAAACGTCCTCAGTACTCAAAACGTTAATCGTTTTTCAGAAAGGCTTTTTAAAGTCTTATCTGTTAAAAAAGGGTTGTTACCAAAAGGTAACAGCCCTTTTTTTTGCACTAAAACTCTTCCGCTTTCAATAGTCTTCGCGCCGAGGGCGGACGCCCCTACATTATTGCCTGGGGACTGGTCACAACGGAAATAAGACCAATAGCAATTGTGGAGGCTTAATGTGGGATGTGCTGACGATAGGAAGCGCATCGCTTGCAGTTGATGCGTTTCCTATGGCTACTTTAATGGCAGTGAGGCTCAGAGTGGGATAGGCTCATTCTTTTAAGATCCCTTAGTGAATATGTACTTCACGTGATTTGTTCTTATCTGTTCTAAGGAGAGTATATTGATCCTGATTACCTTTCATAGGTCTTCCTTCAGGGCTGAGTACGATAAGAGTCCCCTCGTCTTTAATTTGAAGTTTTCTTACGCTTGAGTCTTTACGGGCTACCAAGGTCACTGTTTGGGTTTTATCATTCCAGGTATATTTACCTTTATCAAAATATTCTCTATTAGAGGCTTGAGCATATTGGGTGACTAACAGATAATTGTTTTTATTTTTTAAGGACAGGGTCATTTTAATACCTGCGCAGTGATCACAGGGCAGGTAACCATAATAAACACCTCGAAACTTTTCACTTTCACTGAATTTAGCAGGCATTATATGTTTTGAATGCCCCCCTTCTTGGCGGATTAGTGCTCGCGCTTTTTGGACATCAGCCATAATCTCCATATCTGACTTTGCCATTGCTGGATTAAATGTAATAGATAGAGTACTCAGCAATACTATCGATAGTGTTTGTTTTAAAGCTATTATTTGCATTGTATTTATTCTTTAATAAGGAGGGCACGTTTGTATGATTAATTTCCACTCAAAAACGATGATAAAA
>JALSLS010000473.1 GCA_026988195.1 Methylomonas sp. | reverse complement strand
TATCATCACGTGATGTTACATCAATATCAATGTTTGGAATATCAATTTGTCCGAATTGAATTTGCGGCGAAATAACGTTTCTCATGAGAGTGTTGTCAACGAAGTTTTAAGAAAATAGTGTTTTTTTTCGTGGACTCATATTTAGCCAATCAAATTTGTAATAAATAATAGTCTTACAATACAGCTGGTTATAAAAACATAATCAAATAAAGCTAATGGGTGACCATTAATTCTTCAAAGCGTTATTTTAACATAACCAACTGTATTTTATAGTGTTTATTGATTTCGCTCAGACACTACCTAGGTGCATAATCTACATGGATGAAATGAATGCAGATATTGCAGGAGCAAATACCTGTCCATACACTAATCGGGGCGAACATAATTGATAGTTTCAGAGAAAAGAGCATTATTTTAATCGCGCAGACTAGTGCATGGATGCACGTAGGTAGAGCAATGCAGGAACAATTATCGAGGGCGCGCGCGCTCCTACATCATCATTATGATCTTCTTCACATCTCTACTCAATAAAAGACTTACAATCAAGCTGGTAATAACCAAAAAAGCCAGCATAAGCTGGCTTAATAACTAAGGTAAAATATAATTCACATCCATTACATTTTATCTAAAATTGCTTTTTTGACTGCATCGAGTGTCGCATCAATGGTCACTGGATGGGCATCTTTACATTGACTAATGGCGGTATCAGGATCTTTTAAACCATTCCCCGTTAAGGTACAAACAATTTTGCTACCTTCTGGGATTTTTCCGCTAGCAATATCTTTTAATGCCCCTGCTAAAGAGGTAGCTGATGCGGGTTCACAAAAAATGCCTTCATAACGAGAAAGCATTTTATGTGCTTCAAGAATTTTCTCATCTGCAAAACAGTCAAACCAACCACCAGACTCTTTTTGAGCCGCCCAAGCAAAATCCCAAGATTGGGGTCTTCCTATCCGTATTGCTGTTGCAATCGTTTCAGGATTATCGACCATTTTTCCACTGATAAAAGGAGCTGCACCCGCAGCTTGGTAGCCACACATAACGGGGCGTTTAGTTGCTACCGCTGTTAATGCACCTTGGTCAGTTGCATATTCTGTATAGCCTTTCCAATAAGCTGTAATATTGCCAGCATTTCCAACCGGTAGGCAATGAAAATCAGGTGCATCCCCTAGCTCATCAACAATTTCAAATGCTGCTGTTTTTTGCCCTTCAATTCTAAAAGGGTTAATTGAATTAACAATGGTGACAGGTGCGTGGTCTGCAATCTCTTTAACAATTGACATTCCATCATCAAAATTACCATTAATTTCGATAATTTCAGCACCATACATAAGTGTTTGCGCTAACTTACCTAAAGCGATCTTACCTTCAGGAATTAATACAAATGCTTTAATACCTGCCCGTACTGCATAAGCGGCTGCAGATGCAGAGGTATTTCCTGTAGAAGCACAAATAATAGCTTGACTGCCCTCTTCTACTGCCTTAGTGACTGCCATGGTCATTCCACGGTCTTTAAAGGATCCTGTTGGATTTAAGCCTTCATATTTAACATAGATATCAACCTCTTTACCTATGATTTTAGGAATGTTCTGTAATTGTATTAAAGGCGTATTTCCTTCTCCAATACTAATAACACGAGTATCATCACTCACGGGTAAGCGATTTTTATATCGATCAATTAATCCTGTGTAACGAGTAGCCATAATATTATCCTAATGTTTCTAATCGAATTCGGCTGATAGAGCCAGTAATAGTTGATAACGCTTCAATTTCGGCAATTGCAGCATTCATTTCTTTTTCCAATGTTGTTTGCGTCAACATAATAACCGGTAAGGTTGTTTCACCTTCCAAGGGTTCTTTTTGGATAATGGCTTCAATGCTGATATTGTGTTTAGCTAAAATACGAGTCACATCTGCAAGTACGCCTGGCTTATCTTCAGCACTTAATCGTAAATAATAAGCAGTTTGTATTTGTTCTGAAGATAAAACAGTAATATCACTAATAGCATCCGCTTGAAATGCCAAAGGGGGAACACGGTGTTCTGGCTCACCTGTTAATACACGAACAATATCTACAATATCAGAAACAACTGCTGAACCTGTTGGCTCTGCACCTGCACCCGCACCGTAATATAACGTTGGACCGACTGCATCACCTTGTACCAGTACTGCATTCATCACCCCATCAACATTAGCAATTAAACGACGCTCTGGAATTAAAGTAGGGTGAACTCTTAATTCAACCCCTTTATCTGTTTTTCTGGCAATCCCTAAATGTTTAATTCGATAGCCTAACTCTTCAGCATATTCAACATCAGCACGGGTAATTTTAGTAATACCTTCCGTAAAGACTTTTTCAAATTGTAATGGAATACCAAAAGCTAATGAAGCAAGAATAGCTAATTTATGCCCTGCGTCAATTCCTTCTACATCAAAAGTGGGGTCAGATTCTGCATACCCCAAAGCCTGTGCTTCAGCTAATACATCAGCAAAATCACGGCCTTTATCACGCATTTCTGTGAGAATAAAATTGCCTGTGCCATTAATAATTCCTGCGAGCCATTCAATTTGGTTACCACTCAAACCTTCACGAATCGCTTTGATAATGGGAATACCACCAGCAACAGCCGCCTCAAATAAAACCATGACCCCTTTTTCGCTCGCCTTGGCAAATATTTCATTTCCATGTAAAGCAATCAGTGCTTTATTAGCGGTAACAATGTGCTTGCCATTATCAATTGCTTGTAACATTAAGTCTTTGGCTATAGTTGTTCCGCCAATCAATTCCAAAACAATATCAATTTCAGGATCATTAATAATATCAAGTGAATGACTGGTTAAGGTTATTCCTTGAGTATCACAAATTCTTTCACGGGTTAAATCTCTTGCTGAAGCATGCGTGACGATTATTTCCCTACCTGCGCGACGAGAAATTTCTTTTGCATTTCTTTTTAGTATATTAACGACACCGCCGCCAACTGTTCCTAACCCTAAAACACCAATTTTTACCGCTTTCAAATGTAACTCCTGCTATTTGTAGTGCGAACGTTTGTTCGCCAATATGGTTTGAGAGTAGCGTTCATAATCGACACACTTACATTCCCTAGTAGCGGATTAAAGAGACTGTGAAAATGTCAGCTTTTAGTTCCCCTCTTTGGAAAAGAGGGACTGGGGAAGGTTTTATTATAAAATCCCCCTCAATCCCCCTTTTCCAAAGGGGGAGGTCAAAAAAAGAATACTTTCACTGCCTCTAATGGCCGCTCTACAATCTATATTATAAAATACCGTCTTTCTTTAGCATACTTCTTATGCCACGTAACGCTTGCCGTGTTCTATGTTCATTTTCAATTAAACTGAATCGAACATGGTCATCTCCATATTGGCCAAAGCCAATACCTGGAGATACTGCCACTTTGGCATCAATAATCATTTTTTTACAAAATTCAATAGATCCCATTTCTTTATATTGCTCAGGAATAGGTGCCCAGACAAACATAGTTGCTTTTGGTTTCTCTACCGCCCAGCCCATGCTATTTAGTCCATCACATAAAACATCCCGTCTACTTCTGTACATTTCTGCAATTTCAGCAACGCAATCTTGAGGGCCTTCTAAAGCAGCGATAGCTGCAACTTGTATCGGGGTGAACATACCGTAATCTAAATAAGATTTAATCCGTGTTAATGCCGACACCAAGGTTTTATTCCCACACATAAAACCTACACGCCAACCAGGCATATTGTAGCTTTTGGATAAAGAATAAAATTCAACTGCAATATCCTTTGCCCCTTCCACTTGTAGAATTGAAGGTGCTTTATAACCATCAAAAACAATATCAGCATAAGCAATATCATGCACAACCCAAATATTATGCTCTTTAGCAACGGCTACAATTTTTTCAAAAAAGTCCAGCTCAACACATTCACTGGTTGGGTTACCTGGGAAATTTAGAATTAACATTTTTGGTTTAGGCCATGAATCAATAATAGCTTTATGTAATTCTTCAAAAAAATCTACACCGGGCACCATCTTAACGTGCCTTAAGTCTGCCCCTGCAATTACAACGCCATAAGGGTGTATTGGGTAAGCGGGATTAGGAACTAGCACCACATCGCCTGGGCCAAGAGTCGCTAGTGCTAAATGGGCTAAGCCTTCTTTTGATCCAATGGTAACAATCGCTTCTGTTTCTGGGTCAAGGTCCACATCAAAACGGGTTTTATACCAGCTACAAATTGCTTTTCTTAAACGCGGGATACCACGGGAAACAGAATAACGATGAGTATCATCTCTTTCAGCAGCCTCAACCATTTTGGCAACAATATGCTTTGGCGTTGGCTGGTCTGGGTTACCCATACCAAAATCAATAATATCCTCACCTTCTGAACGCGCTTTGGCTTTCAGTTCATTAACGATATTAAAGACATAAGGAGGCAGACGGCTGATACGGTGAAATTCTTCCATTGATTATGTTAAAAAGTGAAGTAGTATTAATTTGCCTTATTATAACCTTAAACAAGGTAATTTGGGGTGATGGATTAACAGAATATCGCTAAAAATCAGCAGGGTGGAATAACCTTTCCGGTGCTAAATACTACCTGTTTGCAATATAGCCTGTTCAACACGTTCTAAATCAGCCTGCGTATCCACACCAGCCTCAGGTGCTTTAGCAACCGTTTTCACTAATATTTGCTCGCCATACCACAAGATTCTTAACTGTTCTAAAGATTCTACTGCTTCTAATTCAGAGGCTTGCCATGAACAATAGTCTTTTAAAAATTTAACTCTATAGGCATACATACCAATATGTCTTAGGTAAGGCATTGAATGCGTTGGGACACCCCCTTTTATAGAAAAGGAACTTCGATCCCAGGGTATTGCCGCTCGACTAAAATACAAAGCATATCCAAGCCGGTTAAGCACAACCTTTACTGAATTAGGGTTAAATATTTCTTCTGAGTCAACAATTTTAGCCGCTAAAGTTGCAATACCGGCTTGATTTTGCGCCCCTAATGCCAAAGCAACATCTCGAATATAAGCGGGGGGGATTAAAGGTTCATCCCCTTGTAAATTAACCACAATATCATCATTATCCCAGCCCATTTGTTCGGCAACTTCTGTAATACGTTCTGTACCACTTTGATGGTCAGGGTCGGTCATAACAACTTTAAGCCCCATCGCAATGACCTGATCAAAAATGCGTTGATCATCCGTAGCAACAACAACTTCCTCTGCTTCAGCTTCAATAGCTCTTTGACAAACATGAGCAATCATCGGTTGACCTGCAATAGCCAATAAAGGTTTACCGGGCAACCGAGTTGAACCATAACGAGCGGGGATAACAACCTTAAAGGGTGTGTTCATTTTTTTGCTAAAGCATCAATTTCGTCATTTGTCAGTTCACGCGCCTCATCTGCCAACATCACGGGGATACCATCCCTTACTGGAAAAGCTAAACGATCAGCTTTACACAATAATTCTTGCGCTTGTTGTTTATAAATCAAGCTGCTTTTACAAATAGGGCAAGCTAGAATATCAAGTAATTTTTTATCCACGTACTTTCTCTTTTATTAAGGTTAATAGTTTATCTATAAATGGCTGCTGAGGTTTTGCTTTAACTGGGACAAACCAGTGTTTTTCTGTTGCAAAATCAAAACATTTTACCGCATCTTTTTCTGTCATTAAAACAGCTTTATCATCATTAAAACTTATGTCTTCAAGCGTAAATTTATAATGATCAGGAAAGGCATGTTTTTCTATTTTTATATTTTTGTTTTCCAGTAAAGAAAAAAATCGGTTAGGGTTTCCAATACCGGCGAGTGCATGACTGGGTATAAAGTTAAAATCAGATAATAACTTTTGCTCTTTCGTCACTAAATTAATGGCAATATCACCTTCCATCATCATGGAAAATTCATTTTCCTCTTCTGCATCACCATTAACAATAACTAAATCGACTTTATGTAATCGTTCAGTTGATTCTCTTAATGGTCCGCAAGGCAACACATAGCCATTACCAAAACGTCTTTGTCCATCAACAACAATGATTTCAATATCTCTTTCAAGTGCATAATGCTGTAAACCATCATCGGATAAAATAATATCGCAAGAAGATTTTTCTAATAACATTTGTGCTGCTTTAACTCTTTCTGG
>JALSLS010000472.1 GCA_026988195.1 Methylomonas sp. | reverse complement strand
TTTTGAAGTAGTTCTTTTGTTTGGAATTATTTGAATTTGTAGGCTCTATAAGAGTGGTTGCATCATAACCATGAAAGGTGACGATAAGGGGAATTTTTAGGTGTTTGGCAAACCACATGGCGTAGATTGCATCTGGCCCGAAATGTGCGTGACATATAATTGGACTGATAGAGTTTAACTGGCGTAGTAATTTGAATGGGATTATTCTGGTTCTTTTGAAAATGAACTCTTTTATAAGGCCGTTTATTTTGCCATCATTAATTAGTAGTACTTTGCCATTAGGTAGCTCTAAACTGTTTTTAACTGGGCGTAGACCTAGGTAATAGTTTTTATAGTGGGCTAATGACGATGTTTGATTTTGAATAAATGTTTCAGAGCTTGGGAGTAAATTGGCTCTAAACGTTATAATGTTCGTTTCTACAGTTTTTCTTTTAGGTTTTTTCATCATTAATTAAGTATAATACGCACGGCTTGGAGATGGGATATTAAAATGGTTGGGAAACATATTGTACTTGTTATCAGACTTTTAAGTGATAGAAGTGGTGGCGCTGAAAAGCTGTATATTGAGATGGCTAACTACTTGGTGGAACAGGGGTTTAGAGTAACGTGTTTGTATTATGAGCCTGGGCAGAAAGAGCCATTTTATAAGCTTGATAATAGGGTGTCTTTGACTAATCTATTTATTCCTTATCCTTCGTTAGGCCTATTTGCTAAAATGAATCGGCTTCTTTCGCATGCATTGGGAGAACGCTCAATAATGCCAGCGTTTGCATGGTTAAACAGTGAGTTACCTTTTACTTTGCAGTTAAAGCACTTTTTTAAAAGAATGAAGGTTGACTTGGTTCTTTCGTATTTGCCCCCAGCTAATACCCCGTCGTTGATTGCAGCCAAAATGACTAAAACAAAAATTATAGTGACTAATCATAATGTACCTGAAAAAGATTATGAAGATATAAAACGCTGGAGTCCTAATCCTATCGATAGATTTTTGCGTTTATACTTGTTGCGATATGCGTCTAAAGTGCATGTTCTTTTTGAGCATTTTGGATCTTGGTTTCCTGAAAGCTTGCAGAGTAAAATTGTGGCAATACCAAATTATGTACCAGATGATTATTTCTCATTAGAGTCAAAGTCTATAGCTACAAAAAAGATTATTGGTGTTGGTCGATTGGCGGCAGTAAAAAATTATGAGACTTTGGTTGAAGCGTGGGCTGTAATTTCAAAGGAGTTTCCTGATTGGAGTGTGGAAATATATGGTACGGGGCCTGATGAAGAAAAACTAAGAAGCTTGATTAAAGAGCGTGATGTCACAGATTCTTTTTTTCTAATGGGGCACACTTCGAATGTAATGGAAAAGTATGACGAGTCTTTAATTTTTTGCCATACTGCTATTCATGAGGGTTTCGGGCTATCTGTTGCTGAGGCATTAGCGCGTGATTTGCCAGTCATAGCTTATAAAGACTGTGAAGGTGTAAACCAGTTTGTAGTAGACGATGAGAATGGTTTGTTAATAGAAAGAGGAAGTACAGCTGATAGTATGGCTGTAGCACTTAAACAAATGATCTCCGATGATGAAATGCGAAAGAGACTTGCGGGAAATGCTAAAGAGTCCATTAGACCTTTTTCAGAAACTAAGTATTATCAAAAATATTCTCAATTAATAACAGAAGTTGCGGGGCTTTAAATGGTTACAGTAGATGTTCTAATTCCTCATTATAATGATCCTGAAGGGTTGGAAATGTCCCTTAAGTCTATTGCAGAACAAGATTGGAAGGGTGATTTTAGAGTGGTTGTTTGTGATGATGGTTCAAAAGCTAATTTACTAAAAAAGGCCGAGGATATTCTAAATGCTTACGATGGCGAGGTTGTATTGATCAAAAGTCCCGTAAATTTGGGGCGCCCAAAGACTAGAAATATTTTGTTAGATAATATTGCATCAGAATATGTTGCTTGGCTTGATGCGGGGGATGAGTGGTATCCAACTAAAACTCGCCTTCAATTCGATGCTATTTATCGCTCAATGGTGAGGTATGAGAATAAAAATATTTGGGCAACTTGTAGCTATGATTGGAAATGGATTGGTGGGCGAGCGCGAACAATTCAGCAAAACACGAAAGGTGATCAGGTTCAATCACTAATGATGGGCAAGGATTTACGAGCTTACTTATGGACACTTTTAGCAAAAGCGGATGCTTTTAAGTGGCTGGGAAAGTTTGATGAAGAGCTTCTTCGCTTGCAAGACTTAGACTATTTTTTACGCTTTGCATCACAAGGTGGTCAAATTGTTACTGTCGGTTCGCCAGAACCATTATGCGTCTATCATAAATCTGATATTGGGAGAAACGGTGTAGAGGTTAAGAATTGTTTTTTCTATATTTATAATAAGCATAAGTATCTTTACTCACAATATAGTGCAAAGTTTAGGAAAAATAGACGTTACGATATTTACATGCATGCGGCACGTTTTCTTGATAGTAATGGTGATACCTTGAAAAAAATTAGCATGAATGGAAAAGCATTTTTAACACACCCTACTCGATATTTATTCAGGTTCTAGAAAATGAAATTTACTATCGCAACAATTCATTCTGCTTACGCATTTCCTTTTTCACCCGACGGAAGGGATGTTGCTACAGAACTATCTCAGGGAGTTGAAAATTTCTCAGCGGTAAATATAAATTGGTTAAAACCGGTAGAGAGTTATAATTATAATGCTGAGATACTACTTAATAAGGAAATAGAAGGGCTTGATAACGTAAGCTCTTCATTAGTTGCGTATTTTGAAGAGCAGTTCTCAGATGTTGACAATCCTTTGCTATGGATGCCTAGTTTTCACTTAAATCAACACTACTATAAAAACTATTTGAGTAAATCGGTTGTAGATACAGATAATATATTAAGCCAGGTTGTTCAAAAAATGGGCTTAACAGAACTTGAGGTTATTGTTTTTCATTTAGGAGAGGATTCGTTGAAAAATATCTCCCATGACCCTGTGCAAGGAGTTATTGGAAGCACTTCGGAGGGGAAAATGAATATATTATTTTATGAATTGCCCAAAAAATCTCCTCTTTCTGAGTCATTGGTAAAGAATTACAGTTTATCAAAATATGAAGAAACAGACTTATATGGTAAAAGCTGGAAATATTTACATGAAACTTCAGTGGAATCATTTGAGAAATATGGGAAACTACTTAATCCTAACGACAAGGCTAGTAACTAGATAATGGAAGTATTATGAAAAAACATATATGTCCCATCTGCAGCACATCAGAGTTTAAGGACTTTCGTGGGCGAATAAATGTTCGCTGTGCAGAGTGTGGCTCATTTGAGCGTTCACGCTATTTGTGGAGTATTCTTGAAGAACTTGAGCTGGATAAAGTAGAGGGGGATATTCTTCATATGGCTCCTGAGGTAGGGATTGCTCAAAAACTAAGAAAAATATATGGAAAAAAATACCGTACGCTAGATTTCGAACCTGAAATTTATGAGAAAACAAACCTTAATATTGAGCAGATAGATTTATGTAAAGATCTTTCTGAAATTAAAGATAATTCAATAGGCGCTATCATTCATGTTCATGTATTGGAACATGTGAGATGCAATGTAACAGCGGTTTTTCAGGAGCTAAATCGCATCATTGCGCCTAATGGGTATCATATTATTGGACTTCCTTTCATGGAAGGGTATTCAAAAGAAGATTTTAACCCCGAGCTTTCGGAGGAGGTTCGCTTACGGGACTATGGGCATGAAGATCATGTGAGGGTGTTTGGCATGGAGGACTGGGATTTGTTATATGAGTCATCGTTCAAAGGCTTTAATAAGATAGATTCATCCCATATATGCAATTCCGAATACTTAGAGAGAATCCGTGTTCCTGTCGCTGCTCTACGAGGAAAAATGAGCCACTCTATAAATGTTTGGCGAAAAACATCCTGATTTATCTTGAAGTATGAAGGTTGAAAATAGAAACGAGATATACGTGAGCAAACTATATGTACAATGAACTTAAAAATGTCCTCCCTGAAGATCATGCCAGACAAGTAAATTCAAAAGATGTTTTACAGGCTTATGTTGCAAATGGGCTGAGGCCCAAGAGTATATTGGACTTTGGTTGTGGTGATGGACGATCATTTGATTTTTTTAAACAAGTTTTACCAGATAGTAGTTGGTGTGGTGTAGATATCGAGATTTCCCCCGAGGTGAAATCTCGTACTCGTAATGATGCTACTTTTGTTACTTATAATGGTGAAACGCTACCTTTTGATGAAGGTGAGTTTGATTTAGTCTATTCGAATCAAGTGTTGGAACACGTGCGTAATCCTGATATGGCAATGAAGCAGGTATGTAAGGTGTTAACCTCCAAAGGTTTGTTTATTGGTCAGACCTCACAATTTGAACCTTATCATTCTTTTAGCTTATGGAACTTCACCTTATATGGGTTTAAAACAATCGTTGAAAGTGCGGGAATGAAATTACTGGAGTTAAGACCTTCTATCGATGGTTTTACTTTAATGGAACGCTCATTTAAAGGAAGACCTAAAGAGTATTCAAAATACTTTTCTGAAGAGTCTCCATTAAATAAAGAGATTGAAGAATCGGCAATCCTACAGAATAAATCGGCACGAATAATAAATCATCGAAAACTACAATACTGTGGACAGTTTTGTTTTGTTATCCAAAAACCTTAATTGGTATCAATTAATATAAATAGTAAATTGCTTTGAGAGTGAAAAAGCTGTGGCATCATGTTTAATAATCAATGGATCAGATTTAGATTTTTTGAATCGATAAACCCAAATGTCTAATAGTAAACTTCTTTTAAGCATTATCATTCCTGTTTACAATCGGCAACAGGGTTTGGATGATCTCATTAATGCTTTGGGTGAATCTGAAAATATTGGAAGCATTAAACATTTAGTTGAAATCATTGTCGTGGATGATGCATCTATCCCTTCTATTCGGGAAATTAAATCTGATTTTCAAATTAGTTATTACCGCTTGGACGTAAACTCGGGAGCACCTAAAGCACGAGAGTTAGGATTTAGGAGGTCTAAGGGAGAATTTGTTCATTTTCATGATTCTGATGACGCGATCGCGGTTAACTGGTTGTTTAATATTTCTTATCGACTCGAAGAAGTTCCAAGTATAGACATTCTAATGACGGCTCGTCTTGATTTAGAGAACACAGGCCAATACTATAAAGCTCAAAAATACTTTCATAAAAAAATTCTCCAAGTGGGAAAAATAAAATCACGTCTGGTTTATCGAAATTGTATGGGACCTTTAGGTGGTGTGACTTTTTCTCGTAGAGTTTTGAGAAAAATAGAGTTCAAAGGTTTTTTATCTTGCCAAGATTGGCAAATGTATCTTCATGCGATTGAGTATTCTCATGTGTTATATTCACTCCCAGATACGCTCTTTTATTTCAATAAAATGGGGGATGATCGTATTTCTCATAACCCAAGAAAAAAAATAATAGGTCACCTTCAGTTAGCAAAACTTACTGCTCCTAAGTCAGTTTTTAAGAAAAACATTCGCTTGTTTTATCTTTATACTTGTAGAGAACATATTAAAAATAAGGGTGGATTAATCTTAGCGTTTTATAATAAAAACCATTTTAAAATTTTAGTTACTTATATTGTTGTGAGTATTTATTGGAGGCTTACTTGAGGTATGTCTACGAAACTTTATTGCATAAACTTCACTCGTTGGAAACAAAGTTACATTAGAGGTTTTTTACGCTCTGCTTTGATGGATGACAACGAGATTATTTTTGTTTCTTCTGCTAATCAAGCTATTAAACAGGGTTTTAAATTAACATCCCCGCTTGTGACTTGGGCAAGTAAAGATCAGAATGAAGTTGATCAGTTGGTTGAGAAATTTGGTGTTACTCCTTGGCAAGTTGAGGATGGTTTTATACGATCAGCAGGTCTGGGCACTGATTTAACCGCGCCAGCCTCCTTAGTGTTAGATAAAACAGGAATTTATTACGACCCTAGTCAGCCGAGTGATCTTGAAATATTGTTGCAAAATAAACAGTTTACTGAAGCTGAATTGGATCGTGCTGAAGCTCTAAAAAATGCTATGTTAAAAAATGAGCTGAGTAAATATAATTTAGGGGGTAGCTTTAACAAAAGTACTTTAAATCTCTCTGAAAATCAGAAAATAGTGCTTATAC
>JALSLS010000471.1 GCA_026988195.1 Methylomonas sp. | reverse complement strand
AGCTGCTCACCAAGACGTTGGTCAACCTCATCGATTAAAGCAATATCGTTAGCAATTTGCTGCCTTTTTGCCAAAACTTTAGCTTTAAAACTTTTATTCCCTGACAAATAAGCATTCGTCATTCCCCGGTGCTCAGGAAAATGCTGAATCAACTGCCGTACTGGAATAATATACTCCACCCCAGTTAATTCACTTTCAGCAAACTTAACGGAAAGTAACTGTTCACTCACCAAAAAATAAGTCGTAAAAACCAACGGAGTGATAAATGCTATTGAAATTAAAAACATTTTTTTTGAACAGCTTAATTGATTCATTAAAGCTGTTGCAGGTGCTGTAAGCATAGTTTTATCCTTTAATTCAAAAATACCACTTAGGCGCATGTATGAAATATCTACGACAACTGTGGGCGTGTTTTTTTAGCTCCTTCTTCCGCGAAGGGAGAGAGCTTAAGAGCACAAGTTGCGGGTGAGTAGAACAACTAAAGTATAGTTAAAAAAGAAAATCTGCAGAATTAAGCTTGCTATTGTTAGGGTTTATTTCCAGTTAATGTTTATTTTCATACGATTGTCATATTTGTTTCAGATAATAGACTTGTTTTTAAATTAATTAGGAATATATAAAATGAAAAAATATAATGATGAGCCAATGGGGCTTGAAGCCATGCTACCTGCTGAAATTATTGAGTTATTAACGACTAATGTTCCTAAAACCAAAGCATTAAGTGACACTTTTGATAGCCCTTTAGATGAACATGAATTAGCAATGGTCGCATAGCCTATGCTGCTGTCTACTAATTGCGTTTAATTTGAAAGGTTCTGCTTTTATATTCAACTACTAGGCTATTGATTCGAATTTCTTTAAGCTCCAAGCCTAAAGCAATTTCCTGACCCGTCTGATACTTTTTCATCTCAATCATAATAAATCGATCTTGCTGTTTTTCAGCATAAACATACACATTAATATCAATTTTTGGCACCTTACGTCGAAATGCATAATCCAATGTAGCCAAAAAAGGAATACCGTCTTGCTGCTTATCCATTATGGGTATAGCTATTACAGCTGCGGCTTTTAAAGTCTTTTTTTGCTGCTCACCAAGGCTGTGCTTAACTAGCAAAGTTTGAGTTTTTTTCTGTTTTTTAGGCCTACTACTCTGGCTAACTTGAACCCGTTTTATGTTTTGTTTTTCAATCTGCTCTGCAATAGATAACTGCTGACGACCCTCCCTTTCAACAACAGAAGGCACCACATCAACAGGCTTTAATTCTATTTTTTGTTCTGGTTTAAGTGGGATGAATACTTGTTTTACAGGCACAAAGACCTCTTTTTCCCCTCCAGATATACCACTTTTGCTATAAGTCCAAGCAAAGTACAATAAGAAAAATAGATTAATGAGCACTAAAAAAATTAAGCCTTTTGAGTTTTTCTGTGGCTCCCTTGTTTGTGGATTACTCTGGATTCTATTTTCCAGCGTACCTTTATCACTCTCTTGCCTTTCCTGTTCCGATTTTCTGAGTGCATTTAAAATATAAGACATTAATGAACCTGATTAAGTTTGGGTGACACATCTAGCGGGTTAGTGTTTTGTAAATGGATAAAGGTTCTTGGCCCCACAATACCGTCAGGGGTTAAAGCCATCTTTTTCTGAAACTCAATAACTTTGCCCTTTAAACTCTGATCAAAAAGATTAGCATTACCTTCCCCATAAACACCTCCTAAATGTCGCCTAATCCATAAGGTAGCATCAGAAACACGATTCGGATAAACAGTTGTTATTTTTGCGAGTGGAGGTTGCCATATCATTAAATAATACCCATTCCAGTATTTTAAAACCTGCTGCAAAGGAAAGCTTGTTTTGTTATTTATTGCAAAAACAGGGTTTTGCTGCTCATCTAGCTCAATTAACAATGCATAAGATTTTTTTGATTCTGTAAAAGAAATTTCCATAATAACGGGGCGATTTAAAGCAATTAATTCTTCCCATTGCGCTTGATCAAATAGACAAGCTAAGCCCACGGCTTCAACCTCCTTACAGCCTTCTCCTTGCTTAATTTCTTTACCCCAGAGTTTTGCCAGCCTTGGGACTTTTGCAGCTAAAGATGAGACCTTATTATTTTCTAACACGGCCTGAAAGTTTAACTCTTCATCTTTAATAATATCTTTTTTCAACTCAATACTTAACTGAGGAATATCAATTTGTGCAGCAGGCTTTGTAAAGCTATCGGGTAAAACAGTTCGATTGGGCTTAGATGACTTAGGTAAGAAACTAGCCACTAACCCTAATAGTATAATAAATAAAAAGCCAATAACAAATGTCGTTCTGTCTGCTATTTTTTCAGAACCAAAGACTTCTTTCGCCGCTTTATTGATCATTTTTACGCTAACGGCTTGCCTGCCGTCAACATAAGCACCTAGCAATGCACGATCACATAAAATATTAATTAATCGAGGGACTCCTTTTGAAAGGCTATATATTTTCTTTAAGGCTCGGCGATTAAAAATATAGGGATCCCCACCACTCACTTTTAGGCGATGCTGTATATATTGACGAGTATCAACATAAGACAAAGGTGTTAAATGATAACGTGCGGTAATTCGTTGATTAAGTTGTCGTAATGCAGGCTTTTCTAATAATTGCTTTAATTCAGGCTGACCTAAAAGAATAATCTGTAAAAGTTTAGTGGTACTGGTTTCTAAGTTAGTTAAAAGGCGAACTTGCTCTAACACACCTAAACTTAAGTTTTGCGCTTCATCTATCACCAGAACCGTTCGCTTACCCTTTGCATGAGCCGATAATAGGTAGTTATTTAAACCATCAATAAGCCCTTTTAGCGTTTGTTTGTTTTGCTCATAAGCAATATGTAATTCATCACAAATGGTTGCTAATAACTCAATAGCGGTTAATTTAGGGTTTAGCACTAGAGCAATTTCTACATTTTCAGGTAATTGTTGCAACAAACAATGACATAAGGTTGTTTTACCTGTTCCGACTTCGCCAGTTAAAGCAACAAAGCCACCTCCATGATTAATCCCATATAATAAATGAGCCAAGCCTTCTTGGTGATGCTCACTCATATAAATAAAATGAGGATCAGGCGCAATGGAAAACGGGGCTGTGTTAAAATTAAAAAACTGTTGATACAACGTAATAATCCCTATATAAAATGACTCATAATTCTTCAGACCCTGCAGCAAAGAAAGTTAAATATATTGCTTCCATAATCTATTTACTACTATTTACCTTTGTAGTAGGCGGTACCTACATTAACCAGCAAACATCTTCTGATGAGCAAATACTTCAGATTTCAGAATTAGAATAACTTTAACCAAATATTTTGCTTAACAGACCATGCTTGCTACTTAAATACTCTATTCTTTCCTGAGCAATTTTACCGATATGAGTCTCTGCTTGTTTATCTACAATTTTCTGTAATATTGCCAGACTGTCTTTATCAAGTAACTTAATCGCTTGTTCCCGAACTGAATCATAATGCGCATTAACAGCAGCTAACTCCCTTAAATAGGTATTAGCTTCATTTAATTGCTTTAACATGACTTTTTCTGGGTCACTGGTAAAAAGGTCACGCAGTAAATCGCCATATTGCTGCTGAATGCGTGCCACATCAGTACGGTTTATTTTTACGGCTTCAGTTGGATCATCACAACAGCCCATATCATTCCCCTATTTTTTCTCAGTTTGATCTATCATACAAGTTACTTATGTAATCTTATAGTTCTGGTTTTACTTTGTAGGCCAGACTTCAATCCGCTATGATAGAAGCATCATTTTTAAGCAGGCTGAAGTCCGCCCTCCCCTACCTCAAATTAGTTAATGTTCATCTTACACAGCTCGAATAAAACTGAAAACCTGTTATTTCATTTAACCACGGTGATTGAAAGTGCTCAATTATCAAATCCTTTGGCTAAAGAAGTCTTTCTTATCCAAAGCCAAGGAATGGAACGCTGGCTATCTCAACAATTAGCCGATAAGTTTGGGGTTTGGGGAAACTATGAGTTTTTATTTCCTGGCAAATTTTTTAGCTCTATTGCAAAACAAGTCGACCAGCAATTAAGTGATGAGGTATTTGACCGAGAGCTTATGCTCTGGCGATTTGAACAGCTACTGCGTGATTTGGATGAACCCTGTTTCAAACCGCTACAGCATTACTTACAAGGGGAAAACCTAGAGTTAAAACGTTTTCAACTCGCTCAGCAATTGGCTCAACTTTTTGACCAGTACCAAATGATGCGCCCTGATATGCTGGCACTTTGGCAACAAAATCAATGCTTATACCAGTCGGACAGTGAAGCCTGGCAACGTGCCTTATGGCTTAAGATTACCGATGACTTAGGCTCCCAACATCGTGGCTTATTATGGCAACAGGTCATTAATCAATTTAAGCAATCCGCTGACTTATCTAAGCACTTACCTGAAAGAATCATGGTATTTGGTTTAAACACTATGCCGCCGTTGTTTTTAGATTATCTACAAGGCTTATCATTACATTGCGATGTACATTTTTTTCTACTTAACCCCACCCAAGTTTATTGGGCCGACCTTGTCAGTAAAAAACAATTAAGTGAACAGCCAACAGATGACCATCCTTTACTTGCTACTTTAGGCCAGCAAGGCCGGGAATTTCAACAAATGCTATTGGAACAAGCTCACTTTAGCTTTGAGCCTGAAAGCTTTGAGCCTATTGAAATTACCAACAACCTACAGCAGTTACAAAATGATATTTTAAACAACCTGTTAGAAGGTCAAGCATTAAAGAAAGACCATTCCATCAGTATTAATGCCTGTCACTCGAGAATGCGTGAAGTGGAGGTGTTAAAAAACCAATTATTACTCTCATTAGAATCAGACCCATCACTAGCATTACGTGATATTGTGGTTATGGCTCCTGATATACAAATGTATGCTCCTTTTATTTCAGCCATTTTTAGTGATATTCAACACGCGATTGCCGATAAAAGTTTACGTTTAAGTAATACTTTATTAGATAGCTTTATTCGTTTTCTAAAACTAAGTCAGGGGCGTTTTGGTTGGCAAACGGTGATGGATCTATTAGAACAACCCACTGTTTATACTCAATTTGAGTTAACTGAAACAGATTTAGAGTTAATTAATCACTGGGTAGAGCAAACACATGTACGCTGGGGGAAATCCGCTAGCCATAAAAAAGAACTAGGCTTACCGGAATTAAGTGAAAACACCTGGCAAGCGACCTTAGACCGTTTGTTAATGGGCTATGCCGTAGGCAGCGAAGAAAACTTTGTTGACCATATTTTACCCTATCGAGAAATCGAAGGCTCTTCCGCCAATGTTTTAGGGGGCTTAAATGATTTTATACAGCTGTTATTTAAAGCCAGTAAAGAATTAACTCGCCCTTCAACATTAGAAGCTTGGGGAGATAGACTATATTATTTTGCCGACCAGCTATTATCAAATAAAACCGCAACAGAACAATTAGAACGCCAACAACTTAATGAAATAATAGAAGACCTTAACAGCAAAATTTCAATTATTCATTCTGAAGATATTACCATTGATGTCATTGTTGCTTGGTTAGAAAGCCGCGTCTCAGAACAAAAATCATCCACCGGTTTTTTACGAGGCCAACTTACTTTTTGTTCCATGTTACCTATGCGTTCTATTCCTTTTAAAGTGATCGCTTTATTAGGTTTAAATGAAGGCGAGTTCCCTAAAGTGGATCGTCACCCCACCTTTGACTTAGTCGGCCAGAATTTTAGACAAGGTGACCGTTCGCGTAGAGCAGATGACCGATACCAGTTTTTAGAGGTCTTATTATCAGCGCGCCAACAAATAATCATTACCTACATTGGGCTATCGATTCACCGGAATGAGGCTATTGTGCCCTCTGTTGTGGTGAGTGAATTATTAGATGTATTGGAAAATGCTTATCAAATGCACGATATTATTATCAAACATCCCTTACAGCCTTTTAGTCGCCGCTATTTTATTGAAGATTCTGAACATTTCAGCTTTTCACAGGCTGATTATGAAACAATGTTAGCGCTATCTGCTGACAAACCAGAACCTGAAAAATGGTGGCAAGGCTCATTAGACACAAAAACCAGCAACATTATTGAAATTAATGATTTATTTGCATTTTTCAGACAGCCTCAGCAGTATTTTTTAAAGCGACAACTCGATATTCG
>JALSLS010000470.1 GCA_026988195.1 Methylomonas sp. | reverse complement strand
CAGGGATGTGCAAGTGTCACTTGAAGCAGGATGCTGTTTGTGACCGTAGCCCGCTATGCGCCTGTTTTTCTAACACGCCTATGAAGCCAAAACCCTGCGCCATACTTTCGGGTATTATTAAATCCTCATTCCATAACGTATAATAATGGGGTGATTAAGCATTCAAATAAGACTCTACTCTTTAATTTACTGTTAGCTCTTGTTGTATGGGGGGGATGGTATCATTATACCTACCCCAACTCCCTGCAAGTTATACAGCAACATTGGCCTGTGACCTTAACGATGGTCTTTGGCTCATTTATAGCTGGAGCGACTAGCGAAGGTGGAGGAGCTATTGCCTTTCCGGTCTTTACTAAAATTCTTTATATCTCCCCATTAAATGCCAAAATATTTTCTTTAGCCATTCAAAGTGTGGGGATGATGGCCGCGACATTAACCCTTATTGTTATGCGCATTAACATTGAGTGGCGTATTATTCTTTGGGCAAGTTTGGGTGGTTTTGGGGGGGTAACTCTAGGGTCTATTCTAATAGCGCCTTTATTATCAGCTAGCTTGTTGAAGATGTTATTTACAGCAATGATAGTGAGTCTTGCGGTCACTTTATATATACTTAATTGGAAGCAACGGCTTTATAATCAACGTATCCCATTTTTTACTTGGCGAGAAAAACTAATTTTGTTGATAGCTGGTTTTATCGGTGGGTGTTTAACAGGCTTGGTGGGTAACGGTATTGATATTATCTGCTTTTCAGTAATGGTATTATTGTTTCGTTTACCAGAAAAGCTTTCTACAGCAACATCTGTGGTGTTAATGGCCTTTAATTCTTTGACTGGCTTTGCCTTACATTTTTATATTATGGATGGGTTTTCTTATACGGTTGAACAGTACTGGCTAGCCGCTGTTCCAGTCGTGGTTGTGGGTGCGCCTTTAGGTGCGTTTTTTTGTACACGGTTAAATAATAAAACCATTGTGAGCATTTTGATTGTATTGATCATGCTTGAACTGGTGAGTTCGCTTAGTTTAATACCCTTAAACAATGAAGTTGTTAATATTAGCTTGACTGTGTTTTTAGTGTTTTGTTTTATTTATTATAAAATGTCTAGGGCTGTTAGATATTGTCCTATCAGAATGGAGCGTAAGTTATGAAATTATTTGTACGTGGATTAGTTTTATTGTTAGTTGTATTTTCATTAGTTTCTTGTAAAAAAGTTTTAAAACAAGAGGAACTGCCCGCTAATATAGTGCTAGGAAATAGTTATTATACTCAGGTCGATATGCGCTATGAAAAGGACTATTTTTTAACCACAAATTACCGACGAGGTACATCAATCCCGGTTAATACAAAAGTTACTATTAACAAAATAACAGGCAACACCATTGAGGTTGGTGTTGATGTATTCCCCAAACCATTCTTGATAAAAAACATTCAAAAACATACAGGGGATGATATTTTTCAAACTTTTGATAAGTTATTTGCCCGCAAAAAACTAAATTTAAGAAACTTTAATTCACTGGAAAGAAAAAATATAAGAAATGGATCGGTCGCAAAAAGAATGCGCAAAAAAGCCGTAATTGCAGCAATTGGCTACCCTCCCATTACTGAAACAATGAGCCTAGAGGTTAATAGCTGGGTGTACTGGAGTGCTCGCTTTAATAAATTTAGAGTTAACTTTAAAAACGGTCGAGTTTCTAGCATTGTTGATTAAATTATATTCATGTTAGGTATTATTAAAAGCATCATCATTACCAGTTTATTTATGCTATACCCCTATTTAGTTTATAGGGGGATAGAAAGTGGCATATCTTGGGTAGCTCCCGCGTTTTTTTCTGCTATTTTTATGTTTCAGGCCGCTGCCGCCCGTAAGCGTTTAGTCAAAGTATATAAACTGTTAATTGCGATTGGGTTGTTAGCCGGTGCTTATTATCTGCAAACGGTGACAGCAAAGGTTTTACCGGTGATGATTCAACTAATGCTAATGTATTTTTTTGGCCGCACCCTATTAAAAGACAAAGGCCCCCCGTTTATTGAAAGTTTTGTCAGGCTAGATTTTACTGATATTCCCCCTGAAATTATTCAATATGCACGCCAGTTAACAGTGTTATGGACGGGGGTTTTTGCCTTTAATGCATTGATGTGTACAGCATTAGCCATTTTTGCTAATGATAAATGGTGGGCATTGTATAACGGTGTATTTATTTATTTAATGATTGGGGTATTGACAACGGGTGAGTATATTTATCGACACTTCCGTTTTCCTGATTTAGACATTCCAGATGCTAAATCGAGCATTAAAAATATGTTTATCAATGGACGTAAAATATGGCTGGATGTACAAGCAAGATGAATAAAGCTACATTTTTATTGACCCTTTATTGGGTTTTTTTTTCAAGTGCAGGGCTTGCAGCCGATACGGTTTCCTCATTAATGCAAAAAATGCAGTCAGAAACGGCCGTTAAAATGGCGTATCAGGAAATTCGTACATTAGAATTGATGGATAAACCGTGGCATGGCAGTGGCTTTATGTATTCTATCTCCCCTGATTTAATGATTAGAGAACAACTAAAACCACAACGCTTATTGATGGGGATTAAAGGCAATGACATGTTTTATTTTGACCCTGAGAATCAGTTATGCCATCAAAGTGAAATCAATGAAGATAGCCCCATTAGCCTTAATATAGCGGTGTTTAAAGCACTTATTACCGCCGATAAGGCATTATTAAAACGGATGTATTTAATAGAGTTGAGTACTCAAGCGGAACGTTGGGTAATGACCTTAAAGTCAAAACAACACAGTGAATCAGCTTTTAATATTGTGGTTTCTGGTTTAACTGGAAAGGTAGCAGATACCATTATTACCCAGCAAGCTGATGGCGATTTAAGTGAGTTTTTGTTGCAACAGATAGCTAAGGGAAATGAAGTGCAAAATAAAGCAATGCAGCTGTATCAAGAATTAATAGGAGAATAGTTTGAATTGGCGAAAGACTGGGTTTTATCTACTGCCGCCTATTTTGGCTTTGATAACCGTTTTATGGGTTAACTTTAAAACCGATCTTTCAGCCTTTATTATTGCAGGGGATAATGCTGAAGAGATTCTACTCGCCAGTGAGATGCAATCAGGCACATTATCTCGGCGTTATTTACTCTCAGTGGGGGCACTTGATAAAACCAATGTAAGCCATCATTTTATACAGACATTAGAAAAGCAATTGGCCACTATCGAAGGTGTGGTTGATGTGTGGTCTCCAGGGCAACAAAGTAAAATCACCCAAGCGGTACAAAATGTATATGGACATTATGGTAATGCTTTTTATAGCCTAGAACCACACGCTTATTTAGCTTCTGTATTTTCAACTCAAGGACTAGAGCAAAAAGCAGCGATGTTGAAAAAATTGCTGCTGTCGCCGCAAGCGGCAATGATAAAGAAACTAGCCTTACAAGACCCTTTATTGCTCACTTTAAAGGGTTTTCAGTCGGTTGGCGCGCAAATGCAACAACTGTCTAGCAAGAATAAGCATTATCAAAATTTAATCTTAGAAACGTCAATGGCCGGGCTGGACGCTCCTGCTCAAAAGCGAATTCAAAGGGCTATTATAGAAACGTTTGAACAGCTTAATCCCGCAGGCCAGTATCAACTTGAAATGACAGGGGTTCCTATTTTTGCAGTTGCAACCCAAACTTTAATACAAGGTGATATTACCCAAGTAAGTCTATTTTCTTCGATTGCTTTAATGGTGTTATTTTTACTCTTATTTCGGTCATTTAATGTATTGTTTCAGGTGTTTTCTTTATTAGCTATCGTTATTTTAGGGGCAATCCTAAGCACACAGCTTATTTTTGGGTTTGTACATGGCATGACCGTAGCGATAGGGTCAACTTTAATAGGAATTTGTATTGATTATCCTATTCATGCAATTGCACATGCTCAATCGGTAAAAGAGGGTCAAAGAAGCCAAGCCATAGCCAAAGTTTGGCCTAGTATGGTATTGGGTGGTATTACCACCATGATAGGTTATATTGCTTTAGGTATCTCAGGTTACCCTGGGTTTCAACAGGTAGCTGTCTATGCTACATCAGGTATTATTATTAGTTTACTGCTGACCCGTTTTGTATTTCCTAGTTTGATGACTTCAAATAACAGCCAGATGTTAAATGTACCGATAGTAAGACGGTGGGCTCAGTTTTGTCAGCGCTTTAGGGCGTGGTTATTAGGGTTATTAGTGATTATTGTAGGGAGTAGTTTTTTTAGTTTAAATGCTTTGCAATGGATGCAGGATATGCAGGAACTAACACCTGAGTTAGATTACCTTAAGCAGAAGGATAAACAAATCAGGGCCAGAATGACCAGTATAGAACCAGGCCGCTTTGTATTGATCACCGGTGATAATGTTGAATTAGCCTTGCAAAAAGCAGAGCAGGTTTACCCTATTTTAGATCAGTTAAAACAGCAGGGTGAATTGTCTGATTATTTTGGCTTATATCCATGGTTGCTTTCAGCCAATAGGCAACATCAAAATCAAGAATTACTTAAACAGTATTTAACGCTAGAAAACCAGAAAATATGGCAACAATCTCTAAAAAAACAAGGGCTATCAGTAAAACATTTAGGCCAACTAGATTACCCGTCGACTCAGGTATTAAACTATCAAGATGTCTTAAAAACGGCGGTTAGTAAATTGATTGATAGCCGAGTTATTGTAGGTGATAAACAAACCGTGATTATGATTTGGCTTTCTGATCATCAGCCAGCAGCAGTGCAGTTAGCATTAAGGCCTATTGAAAATGCACAATACTTTAGTCAACGTGAAATGTTGAACAATATGACACAGGATTATACCCAACGTGCTCAAAAATTATTGTTGATAGGACTAGCCTTTATCGTCTTAGTGTTATTAATACGCTTTAAAAATTTATTTAAAACAGTACAAACATTATTACCGGCGGTGTTAAGTGCGTTTTTAATTTTAGTGGTCTGGTCTATTACAGGGGAAGCCATTAGTTTTTTACATTTGGTCGGTTTTTTATTGGTAATCGCAATCTGTGTTGATTATGGTATTTTTTATCAAGAAAACCGAGGGGGCGATATTGCTTTAACCTATCAGGCAATGGCAGCCTCTATGTTAACTAGCGCACTAGCTTTTGGTGGTTTAATGCTTGCAGAAAGTACCTCACTAAGAATTATGGCTGGTGTAGTTACTCTGGGAGTGGTCTTAGGATTTATGCTGTGCCCGCTTATTATTAAACAAGACAAAGACAGTTTTAGATCGCGCACTAAATAAGGTATGCATCTTAAAGTGAGGCGCAGGTCTTTAGCCAGCATTGTAAACGGTGGACTAAAGACTAGCGCCCCAGACCCCTTAAGTTATTGACCATAATATGTGGACTCCGCGCCGAATATAATTAGAAGAACATGAAAAAAATTCCAAATAAGTGTGATGTTGTGGTTATTGGTGGTGGGCCAGCAGGAAGTAGTGCGGCAAGCCATTTAGCCTTAGCGGGTATCCATGTTGTGTTATTGGAACAGGCTTGTTTCCCGCGAAATCAAGTGGGAGAAAGTCTTATCCCTCACTTTTGGAAGTTTACTGATATGATCGGGGTGTCAGATAAAATTCGACAGGAGGGCTTTGTTGCTAAATCTGGAGCAATGGCGGTGTGGAATGATAAAGTCCATCAAGTAAAATTTTCTAATTTTGGTATCACTCAACCAGGTTTACATGTTGAACGGGATATATTTGATAATATTTTATTAAAACATGCAGAAAGTTGTGAAGCTAGTGTATTTATTGAAGTTTCGGTTAAGTCAGTCGATTTTAGTAACTCAGAAATCCCCCGTATTTTTTATGCTGATACACGCGAGCAGGGACAGAAAGAGGGCGTAATAAATTGCCAATATGTCATTGATGCAAGTGGTAGCAGTACTTGCTTGGCTAAGCAGTTTAAATCACGACAAACGATAAGTTCTAATCTAAATTTTTTAGCTATGTGGGGGTATTTTACCCAGGCTTCCTTTGTGGGGGCTGATCGGCAGTGTTATCCCATAGAGTCGCTACCCAATGTAAAACCAGTAACTTTTGTGATGTCATGTGAAGGCGGTTGGGTTTGGCATATTGTATTAAGGGAAAAAACCAGTGTGGGATTAATTGTTCCAACTGAAAGAACCAAAGGAATGAATAGGCAGCAACGTGAAGGTTTT
>JALSLS010000469.1 GCA_026988195.1 Methylomonas sp. | reverse complement strand
AAACAGGGTTTGGTGTTTATGCTTTTTTAGCTCCTATGGATATTAATCATTTATTTAAAGAATATTTACACCAACCTCAAACACTTAAAATCTTTAGTAAATCTTGCGTTAGAAAACATACTAATTTGTAACTATTCATCCATAACTTGTGCTCTTAGTCCCTCTCCCAAGCGGAGGAGATGGGACTAAGAGCGACAGCTAGGTAAGCTGTAATAAATAACCCAGCTTTGGCAACCGTTCAACTCCCCCTTTGAAAAAGGGAGATTGAGGGGGATTTGTCTAATAAACCCCCACCTAACCCCTCTTATCCAAAGAAGGAACTGAACGGTTACTACCTAATTTGTTTTAAACAGTTGTTGTTGTAAAAACTCTGGAATACGCTGCTCCAGCCAATAACGGGGCTGGAATGGTGTTATCCCAGACACAAAGCCCACATGCCCTCCTCCTTGGGTTATTTCCATGGTTATTTTTTGTGATAATTCTTTTTTATGCGGGATGACTTCTGCAGTCATAAAGGGGTCATCAATCGCTTGAATAAGTAACGTAGGTACTTCGATGCTATTCAAGTAATACCTTGAACTTGATTGCTGGTAATAATCCTTAGCACTATTAAAACCATGTAATTTAGCAACCACTTGATCATCATATTGCCAAAAAGAAATGATTTCTGATAAATCACCTAGCCGGTTAATTTTATCCACTTCAGCTACATTTCCAATACTGTGTAAATGATCTATTTTAAACTGCATATAATCTTTTAGTTCCCGAATTAAATTACCTCTGTAAAAACGAGAAAAACCTGAATCTAATTTTGTAGCACAGGCACTCAATACTAAAGGAACAGACACAGCAATTGCGGCAAACAATGATAATTTATCACCTCGCTCACCCAACCACTTTAATAAAACATTACCGCCCAATGAAAACCCAATAACAGCCATTGCTGTATCAGGCTCGCGCTGGCTAAGGGTTTGATATAAAAAATCAATATCTTCAGTATCTCCTGAATGATAGCAACGAGCTAAATTGTTTGATTGTCCACTGCAGCCCCGAAAATTCAGCACTACACTTCTGAAGCCTTGCTCTAACAACTTACTTTGCAAGCCATTGATATACCCAGACTCAGAACTTCCCGTTAAACCATGCAGTAAAATAACCAGAGGCTTGTCACCTTTTCCACACCAATCTAAATCAATAAAATCATTGTCCGGAGTAGTTAAGCGCTCTCTCCAGCTATCCTTAAGAACAATAGACTTACGAAATAAGGCGGGGTAAATGGTTTGCAAATGAGCATTATTTAACCACCAAGCGGGCTTAAACGAAGCTTGTACTTTCATGGCTATTGACTAACAATCATTTCCGCATATTCCCTTAGACTGTCTATAATCTGCCTATTTTGTTTATCCTGTTTATATTGCTCAGCAAATAATTCTAAATTATCAAAATAATCAGGGTCAAAAACAGACTGTTTATATTCATCCCATTGTTGTTGTTCGTCTTGATTTAATGTTTCAGGAAAATTTCTTGCTCGGTATCGAAAAAACAAATCATCAAAACGCTCATCTGATAGGGTCAATTCTAATTCTGCTAACTGTTCAGGTTTAGTTTTATGAATTATTGCAAATGCCTTTTTATCTTCAAATGAAAAGAAACCTGCGTACAACATAGCATCTACATTACCCTTATTATCAAATACACTTTCCTGTTGAAAAACCTCGGTAACAACAGCGGCTATCTGTGGGTTTTGGTGTAAAAGAGAGAGGTTTTCATCACAAACTTTTTTATCAATACCTAGACGTTGAGCATTTTCAGGCAATAAAACCTTTTCAGTCGCTAGAAAGGGGCATTTATTGATATGTACTAACTTTAAAGGGATAGGTAACTTATCACCTAGGTCATCCCGTTTGGTATAAAGCCTGCTCCGTATTTCATCAGCAGAAAGCTCTAATAAAGGAGTCAAGTTTTGTGACAGGTCTATCACGGCAACCGCATTAGTATTTGTAGGATGCCAAGCAATAGGCGCCACTATACCGAGATTACTTTTAACGGCACCAAACATGCCTGAAACATGTACTAATGGCTTGATGCCATCGACATCAATTAAATCTTTTACTTTGTTTTTATTTCTAAGTTCAAAATAATAATTAAATAGCTTAGGGCATTTTTGTTTAATTAATTTTGCCATGGCAATGGTGGCATACACATCAGATGTAGCGTCATGCGCTTGTTCATGACTAATCCCATTTGCTTTAGTCAATAACTCTAGGCGAAAACTGGGTAAGCCTTCATCATTAGTCGGCCAAACAATACCCTCAGGCCTTAATGCGTAGGCAGCTCTGACTAAATCAATAATATCCCAGCGTGAATTACTGTTTTTCCAACTGTACTCATAAGGGTCATAAAAATTTCGATAAAATAAATGTCTAGAAAACTCTTCATCAAAGCGAATGGTGTTATAACCTACTACACAAGTATTGCTTTGGGTAAACTGTTGGTTAATCCGCTTGGCAAATTCATATTCCAGCAACCCTTGTGACTGAGTGATTTGCGGGGTTATTTTAGTTATTATTGCGGGTTCTGGCTTGGGTAGATAATCATCAGCTAACTTACAATAAAACATATCAGGCTCGCCGAGGATATTAAAATCCATATCCGTACGAATACCTGCAAATTGGGAGGGTCTATCAAGAGAAGGGCTTAACCCCCATGTTTCATAATCATGCCAGTAGAACGTAGCCTGTTGTGAGTTCATTGCCATCTTAATCTTTGTAGGAGCGTCTGCCCTCGACGCTATTTTATCAAAATAAGATTCTTAGCGCCGAGGGCAGACGCTCCCAAGTGTATAGCTATTTAATTGAAACTAAAGCTCTTAACACATCAGTGCGACTCACGATACCGACTAGTTTTTTATTATCAAAAACAGGATAGCTTCTAAGTGAAGTATCTTGAAATTTATCGGCAAGGTCAACAATACTGGATTCAGCATCAACCGATAAAATTTCAGTACTCATAAACTCAGCTACTTTACCACTCATCCCCTGGTTATAAGCAGCTCCTAAGACGACTTTCATACAATCTTTTTCTGAAAACATGCCGACTAATTTACCGTCATCAGCTAATACAGGTGCACAAGTAATTTTATGGCTCAACAACTGTTTTATTGCTGTTAATGCATCAGTATCTTGTTTTACAGTCATTATATTTTTTGTCATATAATCTGCAATTGTAATTTTTGCTAGCATAATTATTCCTCGTCGATAATAAAGAGTGAGGATTTAATAAGTTCCCTAAATTTGACACAGAATTTGTACTTCTGTGGAATCAAAAGGCAAATCAAAATCGGAAAGTTATTTAACCTTCACTCCTATAGTAATGAAAACTGCATCACCCTTTTTTATTCTGCTGATTTCTTTAAAATATTAGGATTGAAATCAATTTTTTGGGATTCCGCTGCTTCCGCTTCTCTTTTTTTCTTTTTATCACATTTTTCTACACAAACACATTCTCCATTGCCTGTGCCTCCACACGAACCTTTAATAGCTCGCCGGCCAAATATAACACCGACCGCCATAATCACCACAACAATTAACATAAACCCAAATGTTGCTAAAAAATATACCATTATCTTACCTTAATATTGCGACAAAAGAATCTGTTGCCTTTTCGACAAAACCTTCCTTTGTTTTAATTATAAATAAAGCCGCGATTTTCTGTTTCTCGGCTAATTGATACCCTTGCTCAGAACCTAATACCATTAATGCTGTCGCTAATGCATCAGCTTTCATTGTAGTATCACTCAATATGGTAATTGATGCCAGTTTATGTGTAATTGGCTTACCCGATCGAGGATCTATAGTATGTGAAAATCTGACGCCCTCTACTTCAAAAAAGTTCCTGTAGTCACCCGATGTTGCTAAAGATATATCTGTTAGTGGTAATACCTTTTGAATCATTCTCTGATCAGCTGCCGGCTTTTCTACTGCAATTCGCCACGGTTTATTTTGAATATTCAAACCTTTTAAACGCAGTTCGCCACCAATTTCCACCATAAAATCTACAATTCCATTGCTTTCTAATAATGCCCCAACCTGGTCAACAGCATAACCTTTTGCTATAGCGGATAAGTCTAAATAAAGCTGCGGGATTTGTTTTTTAATTTGTTGTTTTTCATCATCAAATAATAGGTTTTTATACCCTGTATTTAATAATTGCTGTTTAATTTTATCCTCATCAGGTGCAACAAAAGAAATTCCTTTAGGGCCAAACCCCCAAAGATTAACTAAAGGCCCGACCGTTATATCAAAAGCGCCATTTGATAACTCAGAAATACTATTCGCTTGTTTTAATACCTGATACAAAGCATCTGATACCGCTATCCATTCACCTGTTTGGTTCTGGTTTATTTTTGATAACTCTGAATCTTGCAGGTAAGTAGACATCTGCCTATTTAACTCATCCAGTAATTTTTTTACTTTAAGCTGTATTTCATTGCTAGTGACAGAATCTGGTAATGCAGGAGCTTTAATGATAAAGCTAGTACCAAAAATTGCATCTGAATAATGCAAGGGATATTCAGGCTTTTCTGGAGCTTGCTGACAAGCCGAAAATAAAAAAACGATAACAACTAAGGCTGAACTTCGTTTTAAACTTTTAAAACACATAAATTAGAACTCACAGACAAATGGGTCGCAGTGCTTTAGGCTGTCTTGCTATACTTCGCGCGGTCACGACTGCGGATTTCTAACCGCTGAGTTTTTGCCAATAGCTGCGTTGCTGAAACAGTTACGTAGCTTGCTATGTGCCTGTTTCAGTGCCTTGCTATTGACAAAAATCAGCAGCTTATAAACTCCGCATCCGTGACTGCGCGAAGTATATAAACAGTAAGCTAGCAACTTAAGCAGGACAGGTCTTTATACAAAAAAGTAGGGTGGGCAGTTTTCTTTGCCCACCATCAATGCCGCAATACGGTGGGCAGAAAAAATTGCCCACCCTACAATTTATAAACCGTCCTATCTTAAACTCGTAGTTAAACAATGCCGGCTAAAGCACTTCACCCAAAGGTAAAACCTTTATTTTAAAATAAAAAAAGCCACATTACCCAAGGGTAATGTGGCTTTAACTTATTGCTATTTAACCACCAAAGTCATCTAGCATGATATTTTCTGGCTCTACGCCATTTTCAATCAACATGCTAATCACTGAGGAGTTCATGATTGGAGGCCCACATAAGTAGTACTCACAATCTTCTGGTGCTGGATGGTTTTTAATGTATTCTTCAAACAGTACATTATGAATAAACCCAGTATACCCTTCCCAGTTATCTTCTGGTAATGCATCAGATAACGCAGTATGCCATTCAAAGTTATCATTCTCTTTGGCTAACATATCAAAATCTTCAACATAGAACATTTCGCGCTTACTACGTGCACCATACCAAAAGGTCATTTTACGCGTTGATTTTAACCTGCGTAATTGATCAAAGATATGTGAGCGCATTGGTGCCATACCTGCACCACCACCGACAAAGACCATTTCAGCATCTGTGTCTCTAGCAAAAAACTCACCATACGGACCTGAGATGATTGTTTTGTCACCAGGCTTCAAATTAAAAATGTACGATGACATAATACCAGGCGGTACGCTATCAGGTGCACCTGGGGGTGGAGTCGCGATCCTTACATTCAGCATGATTTCTTTTTCTTCAGGATAAGAAGCCATTGAATATGCACGTAATGTAGGTTCTTTTACATCAGAAACAAATCGCCATAGATTGAATTTATCCCAATCTTCACGGTATTCTTCTTGAATATCCATATCTTCATATTTAGAAATATGAGGAGGACATTCAATTTGAATATAACCACCCGCTTGATAATTAATTTCTTCACCAGGAGGTAGGTCTAATACCAACTCTTTGATAAAGGTGGCTACATTGTCATTAGACTTAACAGTACATTCCCATTTTTTAACACCAAACACACTGTCTTCTACTTCAATCTTCATATCATGTTTTACAGACACTTGACATGAAAGGCGTTCGCCTTCAGCAGCTTCACGTTTAGTAATATGAGATAGCTCAGTCGGTAAGATTTCACCTCCGCCTGAATGTACTTTTACAGTACACTGACCACAGGTACCACCACCGCCACAAGCTGATGGGATAAAAAGATCATTATCAGCCAAAGCTGTTAACAACTTTGAGCCAGCTGGCACATGAATAGTTTTTTCATCGTTGACAACAATTTCAATGTCACCCGAAGCAACC
>JALSLS010000468.1 GCA_026988195.1 Methylomonas sp. | reverse complement strand
TCTAAAACAGCAACAACCAAATTGTCAGATTGATGTATTGGCTCCCGCTTGGTCATTTCCATTATTAGAGCGTATGCCAGAAGTCAATGAAGCAATTGAAATGCCGCTTACTCACGGACAGTTTGGGTGGAGTTTGCGGAAGAGCCTAGGTCAATCATTACAAGTAAAGCAATACCAGCAAGCTATTTTATTACCGAACTCCTGGAAATCAGCATTGATTCCTTTCTTTGCAAAGATTCCATTACGTACAGGTTTTTTAGGTGAGATGCGTTGGGGTTTACTAAATGATGCGCGAAAGCTAGATAAGAAAATACTAACGATGACCGTGCAACGCTTTGTTGCTTTGGCATACCCAAGCAAGCCAGGTTCTATTGAATACTCAACACCTGTTTTAAAGATTAAACAGAGTGACCAGCAAGCGGTTATTAAAAAATTTAAAGTCGATATTAACAACAAGGTGCTTGCTTTATGCCCAGGTGCAGAATATGGATCTGCCAAACAATGGCCCGCTAAACACTATGCTGAATTAGCCAAACAAAAAATAGCCGATGGCTGGGCTGTATGGATCTTTGGTTCCGCTAAGGATCAAGTCGTTTCTGAGCAAATTAACCAATTAGCAGGAAAGACATGTCAGGACTTTAGTGGCAAAACCTCATTAGCAGAAGCTATTGATTTAATGTCTTTAACCGAGGTTGTGGTCAGCAATGACTCAGGGTTAATGCATGTAGCTGCCGCTTTAAATAAAAAGCTAGTGGCCATTTATGGTTCATCTGACCCTCAATTTACCCCACCGTTAAATGCGGGTGCCCAAATAGTTAATCTTAATTTGGAATGTGCGCCGTGTTTTAAACGAGAATGCCCTTTAGGCCACACAAATTGTCTAGTCAATATTTTACCCGCCCAAGTCTTGGCTAAAATTGAGCAATGAAAATAATTATTGTAAAACTCTCAGCGCTAGGAGACATTGTACATGCGATGGTCGCTCTGCAGTTTGTTAAGCAAACTCGCCCAGATTTAATTATCGACTGGCTAGTTGAAGAAAGTTTTGCTGGGGTACTACAAGGTAACCCTGATATTAATCAGGTTTTAACGGTTAATTTAAAATCCTTAAAGCAGCATAAAACTCATTTTTTTAAGGAGCTCAAAAAAGTTAGGCAATATGCAAAAAATAATTATGATTTAGTGATTGATGCTCAAGGTCTTATTAAATCAGCGATTACGTCCAGATTATTATCCCCTAATGTCGCGGGGTTTGATAAACAATCTATTCGAGAAAAACCTGCTTCATGGTTATATAAAACGCAGATAAGTTATCCCTATGATGCCAATACGATTGATAGAAATGTAACCGTCATAAGCCAACCTTTAGCGGTAAAAATTACAGAGCAGCAAATTATTAATAAAGCCCCCTTTTTATTTTATAGTAATGAACTAGGGGCATTATCGTCATTTTTCCCAGTAGGTAAACAAAATATTATCTTTGTTATAGGCTCAACTTGGCCAAGCCGGAACTATCCCAAAGAAAAGTATCTAAAGGTTATTCAAGGCTTAGCCGCTAATAGTTTAATTATTTGGGGGAACACGGAAGAAAAATTGACCGCAGACTGGATTGCCAGCCAAACGGATAAAGCAACGGTTTTACCCAAATTGAACTTCGACCAGCTAAAAGCTGTACTCGCCCATGCAAATTTAGTTATCGGCAATGATACGGGGCCAACCCACATGGCTTGGGGGATTAATACTCCTTCGATCACCTTGTTTGGTCCCACGCCAGTTAATCGAGTGTATCAAACAGCAAGCAATAAAGTATTAAAATCATCTTCAATTATTAATCATTTTAAATTAGATAAAAATGATTTCTCCATCAAAGAGATTAAGGAAGACGATATTATAATGTTGGCTAAAACATTACTTTAGAGCAATGTTTTTTTTAATGCTCTGTTTGAAGTAAATTTTTCACATAAATAGTGTAAAAGAGACGTTATAATTTATTTTAGGGTAACTCACAATAAGTAACCTACCCAGATTTATAATTCCCACGCAGAGTATGGGAACGATGGCGGGGATTGCGAGTTACCTAAAGCCTTTAATTTTTACTAAGCAGGTGTCTATATGGAAATGGTTACAGAACAGGAAGACACGTACGCAGATTTTTTGAGTACGTTAAAACAACGTAACAAACTAACTGATAATGATTTAAGTAAGGCATTTCGTATGCAGAAATCTGCTATTAGCGATTTGATGCCACAACTACTGATTAAACTAGGGCTGTGTTCAGATATTGATATTGCAGACAGCTTTAAACAGAACAGTGAATTAGAACAAGTAAAAAATGCAGATTACCCGGTAGAAAGTCCTTTTTCAGAAAACATATCGGTTAGGTTCTTAAAGAATAATCATTTGGTTGGACTTGAGGCTGATGAGGAATCAATATCAGTCGCAGTGATGGATCCGAAAGATGACTATATTATTCAGGTATTAAAGTTAGCCACAGGGAAACAAATTAAGATTAAAATCGGGATATTGTCTGAGATTGATGCCGCATTGGATGCTCAATATGGTGATGGAAAATCACAAATGGATCAGCTAAGTGATAACTTTGAAACAGGTGAAATTGATGATGAAGATCTTGAACACCTAAAAGATTTAGCCAGTGAAGCGCCGGTTATTAAAATGGTTAATATATTCTTGCAAAAAGCCATAGAAATGCAAGCCTCAGATATACATGTAGAACCTTTTGAGCAAAGCTTAAAGGTTCGGTTAAGGGTTGATGGCGTGTTACAAGATATAGAAGCACCGCCTGTTACATCAACAGCTGCCGTTTTATCACGTATTAAAATAATGGCCAAGCTCAATATTGCAGAACGCAGACTACCTCAAGATGGCCGTATTAAATTACAGATGCTGGGCAAAGAACTTGATCTCAGGGTTTCTACTATTCCCACCATGTATGGTGAGAGTGTGGTTATGCGACTGCTAGATAAAGAAAATATTGTGCTGGATTTTTCTGCACTAGGGCTTACTGGCAAGCATTCAAAACAGTTTATTGATGTTTTGGCTAAACCTCACGGTATCGTATTAATCACTGGACCAACGGGAAGTGGTAAGTCAACCACGCTTTACACAGCATTAAAGCAACTCAATACGGTAGAACGAAAGATTATCACCATTGAAGATCCAGTCGAATATCAATTAGAAGGGGTTAACCAGATACAGGCTAAACCTCAAATTGGGCTAACTTTTGCGACAGCATTACGATCTATTGTTAGACAAGACCCTGATGTCATTATGATTGGGGAAATGAGAGATTTAGAAACCGCTAAAATTGCCGTACAGTCTGCATTAACAGGGCATTTGGTGTTGTCGACATTACATACCAATGATGCGGCAGGTGGAATTACGCGACTATTAGATATGGGGCTAGAAGAGTATTTATTAAGCTCTACAGTTAATGGTATTTTAGCTCAACGTCTAGTTAGAAAACTGTGCCCTGTTTGTAAGCAAGCTTACCCAGCTCCTAAATCGGTTATAGATGAGATGAAGTTGCAGCAATTTACCGATGTTGAAAACATACAATTATATAAAGCTATAGGGTGCGATGCTTGTGGCGATATTGGTTATAAAGGGCGGCAGGCTATTATCGAATTTTTACCGATGTCAGACAGTATCCGTAAACATGTTATGGAGCATAAAGAAGCCGGGGTTATCCAGCAACAAGCTATCCAAGATGGCATGCTAACGATCTATGAGGATGGAATTGTAAAAGCCTTAAACGGTATAACCACCTTAGATGAAGTGCTTCGCGTCACCACGGAATCTTAAAATGGCATTGTATTCATACAAAGTAGTTAACAGTTCAGGAGAAATGGAAGAAGGTGTAAAAGAAGCACCAGACCAGCAAAGTTTACTGACTGAATTACAAGATCAAGGTTTTATTCCTATTCGGGTTGAGGTAGCAGCAGATAAGACTTTTTTAGGTATCAAGCTAGGCAATGCTGCGGTAAGCCTATCACAGAAAGAAGTGCTGCTATTAACGGGAGAGCTGGCGACACTGCTTGACTCAGGCTTACCCCTCGATAGATCACTCCGGGTCTTGATTGATTTAACTGAAGATAATGAAAAGCTGAGCAAACTAATTTCTCAGGTTTTAGAAAAGGTCAAAGGCGGAGCTGCATTGGCAGATGCATTTGAAAGTCAGGCGGATGTTTTTTCCCGGTTTTATTTAAATATGATTCGTGCCGGGGAGTTAGGCGGAAATTTAGGCGAAGTGCTTAATCGACTGGCAGAATACCTAGAACGTTCTCAAGAACTAAAAGATACGGTCACCACAGCACTTATATACCCAGCAATATTACTGGTCATGTCAGTTGCCTCTTTAATGGTGATGCTAACATTTGTAGTCCCACAATTTACCGAAATGTTTGAAAATGCAGGGAAGGAACTACCTGTCCCAACACAAGTTGTGGTGGCGATAGCTGATTTTTTACAAGCTTATTGGTGGGCATTACTGATCACAGTTATGAGTGCCAGCAGTTATATGAAATCGCAATTAGCAAACCCCATCACTAAAAAAGTTTGGGATGGAAGGTTCTTCAAGATGCCTTTGTTTGGTGAGATATTGTTACACATGGAAACCGCTAATTTAACCCGTACTTTAGGGACTTTATTAGGCAACGGGGTTTCTATTTTAAATGCCCTCGGAATTGCAAGAGAAACAGCAGGAAACCTAGTAATGGTTGAATTGCTGGATAAAGCAGAACAAGAGTTAAAGCAAGGTAAAAGTATGTCTGATGCCTTAACAAAAAGTGAATGTTTCCCTAAACTAGCAATACAAATGATTAAGATGGGAGAAGAGACGGGGCGGCTGGAAGAAATGTTGCTCCGCGTTGCAACCATCTACGATAAACAGCTACGTACCTCAATACAGCGCATGCTCGCATTATTAGAACCCGCGCTTATTATTACCCTAGGATTAATGATAGCAGGCATTATTGTTTCAATTTTACTGGCTATATTGAGTGTTAATGACTTAGCATTTTAGGAATATCATAAGAATGATTCTACCCAAGCATGGTTCACTCTCTTAAGAGATAAAAGTATCACCTTGGTAGGTTTTCTAAGTTAATACCTTTAAATTAAGCAGGTTGGTGTAGGATGTGCTGAGGAACGAAGCGCATCACTTATCGTTGATGCACCTCCGTACTTTAATGATATTGCTGATTTCAAGGCATTGAGCAAGGAGAAGAGTCACACACTATAACTATAAATGATGAGTAGTCGAGTTTTTAAATCTTTAAGGAGTTTTACACGTGAGCGTTATGAATAAACAGACAGAAAAAGGTTTTACCCTTTTAGAGCTATTAGTAGTATTAGGTATTATTGCTCTTTTAGCAGGTATTGTTGGCCCTCAAGTAATGAAGCACATGGGCGCATCAAAAACCAAAGCAGCAAGAGTACAAGTAGAAGATTTATCTGCAGCTCTGGATATGTATAAACTAGACGTTGGTAAGTACCCAACAACAGAACAAGGCCTTTCTGCTTTGGTAGAAAAGCCATCAGGTAGTAAACGTTGGAATGGTCCTTATCTTCGTAAAACCAAGGTGCCTCAAGATCCATGGATACAGGCCTATCGATACGCATCACCAGGACAGCATGGAAAATTTGACCTATATAGCTACGGTGCTGATGATAAAGAAGGTGGTGAAGGTGAAGATCAGGATATAAATAGCTGGGAATAAAATGTCTAAACAAGCGCAAGGGTTTACTTTAATAGAACTGACGGTTGTATTGTTAATCGTTGTGCTTGGTTTTTCAGTGATCGGAAGTAATATTTCATCTGGAAACCAATCGTCTCAATTAAAAGCACTCACGCGAGATTTAGCTTCTGCCTTACGCTATGCCCGAGGGCAGGCTCTAATCTCACATGATGAAATTATCGTTTCTATTAACCTAGCTGAAAATACCTACCAAGTTTCTAACCGAGATAAGGTCTATCATTTTTCAGATGAAATCGAAGTGACATTGGTTATTGCTCAAGATGAATTTAAAGATGATGAAGTAGGTCAGTTAAGGTTTTATGCCGACGGTTCATCCAGCGGTGGCAGAATCACCATAGAATGGGGGGCTTTAGTTAATATCATTGATGTCAATTGGTTAAGTGGAAAAATAGCGATTACAAATGAATAAACAGAGCCTACCTATCGTTCCCACGCTCCAGCGTGGGAATGCAGCTTGTGACGCTCCTGCGTCACGGAAACGCTGGAGCGTGGGCAATCTTTTCTGCCCACCGTGTTACTGTGGATTGTAATGAGTATAAATTATTATAAAAATGCAATATAAAGGCTCCAAAAAAAACCAAGGCTTTTCACTGCTAGAAATTTTAGTGGCCTTTACCATAATGGCTGTCTCATTAGGTATTGTGTTAAAAATATTTTCCTCAGGCCTTAATACCGCTGTCATCTCAGAAGATTATATTATAGCCACCCAGATTGCAGAATCATTAATGGCCAAGACAGGAATAGAAGAGCCTTTAATCAGTAGCCAAACTTCAGGGATAGAAGATGATAAATATCAATGGCAAGTGACGATAAAAAATACCGATAATACTGAGCTGGATGGGGCAGATGTTGAGCTTATGAATGTGCAAGTACAGGTTCAGTGGGGTAATGAACAACAAAATGGCCGAATGGTAGAATTAAACACAATAAAGACCAGGCATAAGGAATAATGCAAAAAACAGATAAGCAATCAGGATTTACTCTAATAGAAGTGATGTTAGCGATGACATTGCTGAGTATTATGGTGGCTTTATTATTTGGTAGTTTAAAAATCTGTGCTGAAAGCTGGAACAAAGGTGAAGCTAAAATAGCTGAAGTTAATGAAAAAGCCGTGGTTTATCAGTTTTTTAAGCGACATTTACCTTCTGTGCGCCCCTTATGGGATGATTTTAGCGATGAAGGTGATCGGTGGTTTTCATTTCAAGGCACTCGTAACAAATTACAGTTTGTTTCTGTGTTTCCTTCCAGCGCAGGGCGTAAAGGTTTTCAGCTTTTTGAAATAAAATTTGAGCATCAGGATGAAGGCCAGATTAAAGTGATACTCAGCCCATTTTATCCCTCCTTAGATGGGGAGCAATGGGAAGCAGAAGAAGTGGTGTTATTGGAGCATGTTAAAAGTTTTAAGATAAGCTATTTTGCTAAAGAAACAACAGACAGCAATGGTGTGTGGGTAGATAACTGGCAGGAGAAACAGAACTTACCTAGTTTAGTAAAAATAAAAATTGAACTCAATACTCCCAGTTTTTGGCCAGAAATGATTTTTGCCTTCAAGGTATCAAGCATACAACCAGAATTTCAGTTGGGTGAAAACTAATGCAGCATTCAAGGCAAAAAGGTTTAGCCATGGTCATTGTCATTTGGGTATTAAGCTTACTGACGATCATGGCAGGAAGTTTTGCGCTCACTATGCGTAGAGAGACCACGGTTATTAGTGCGGTAAAAGACAATGCCGTTGTGCAAGCTATCGCTGAAACAGGCATTAGTATCGCCCAGCAAATGTTATTTTTAGCGGATGAAAGTATGCGCTGGCATGCAGATGGTAGTATTTACCTTATCAACTACCAAGATGCTAAAATTCGAGTCAGGTTAATTTCAGAACAAGGCAAAATTGATATTAATAAAGCCGATGAAATACTGTTAACGGCGATGATGAAATCAACAACAGTTGATATGTCTAAACAGCAAGAAATAGTAAGTGCTATATTAGATTGGCGAGACAAGGATGAGCTTATTCATATTAATGGAGCTGAAAAACAACAATATGAAGACGCAGGGTTAAGCTATTTCCCCACTAACAACGACTTTCAATTGATTGATGAATTACAAATGGTTTTAGGAATGAATGCTGAAATCTATCAACAGCTTAAACCGCTTGTTACGGTTTACTCCAAACAAGCGCAAGTGGATTTAAATGTTGCATCTAAAGAAGTGATCGCGGCCATTGGAGATTTAGACCAAGAAACCTTAGAAGAATACATACAGCAACGGACGGAAAGCCATATAGCAAAAATAGCCGGCCCCGCATACCCATTAACGGGAAGCGCAGAAAAACAAGGAAAAAGTGCTGATCAAGTTTATACTATTACCTCTCAGGCACAGCTTTTTGGTGAATTTACCAGCGGAATACAAGTGACTATAAAAAAATCTGCTCAGGGAGCAGAAACCCCATTTCAAATATTGAATTGGCAACAAATAGCCCAGAAAAAATCATTATTCGATGATGATATGACTCAATTACTAGTAACACAAGATGAACCTGAAGACTGATATAGACTTTGATTTAAAAAGATTTTTCCGGTGGTGGGGGAGAGAATTATCCCATTGCTTGCCAGAAACATTAAGACAAAAACTGACAGATAAAGCAGGCTATATACTTTTGTCGGTGGTCGGTGATTCATTACATTTTGAACACTTGGTCGATGGAAAAGTACAAAAAATAACCACACTGAAACTTAGCGAGACTCGTGTAGAAGATTACCAGCAATTAATAGGTAAAATAACTGAGCTAGAAAAAGCTGATTTTATTTTAAGATTAAGCGCTGAACAAGGCATGAAAAAAATATTGTATTTACCGGCAGCAGCCAAAGAAAACCTACAACAAGTTGTGGGGTTTGAAATGGATAGAGTGACCCCTTTTACTGTTGATCAAGTTTATTTTGCAGTAAAAATGATAGGAAAAGAACAGCAAGGCAAAATAAAAGTATTGTTAGTCTTAACTCCAAAAGATATTTTAGATAGACTTTATCAGCAACTCAAACAGCTGAACCTCTCACCCGCAGTGGTTGACTATAGTGAAGCCGCTAATGACTTTGAACATGACTTTAACCCCTATAACTTATTGCCAGAAAAGTATAGACAGGTAGAAAGCAAAACCACCCAAATGGCAATTTGGGGACTCAGTCTACTTGCAACAGTGTTAACAGTGATTGTTTTGATTTTCCCTCTTTGGCAGCAAGAGCAAGAAATTGATAGTTTACGAGCACAATTAAAAAATCTACAAAAAGACACGCAGCTTGTACAAGACTACCAACTGGAAATTGATCGAATAGTCGATGAAACTGAACGCTTAATTAGTATTAAAAATAAATCAGCGCCAATGACGGAAACCATTAATTTACTAAGTAAATTATTACCCCAATCCACTTGGTTAACCCATTTTAAATACAGTAATGAGCGCATACAAATTCAAGGCCAATCTCCCACTGCCTCCGCTTTAATTAGTATTATTGAAGCCTCCCCCTTATTCAGGAATGCACGCTTTGTATCCCCCTTAACTCAAGATAAAAGAACAGGGATGGAACGATTTCAGATTAGTATGGACGTGAATAGTAAAGAGGATGCTGAAAATGAATGAAATACCTCAGCAACGTTGGATAGCAATAGGCTTACTTGGGTTAGGTATCTTCTCTATTATCTTTATGATTATCATCCCCCTAGTCTCGATGGGCTTAGAAAATCATGAGCAAAAGCAGGAACTGATTTTTAGATTACAAAGAGCCAAACAAATTGTGGCAAGAAAAGACAGTGTTCTTGCCAATATTGAACAGATTAAAAACAAATACCAGAAACAGAATTATTTTAGTACCCGAGATACCGAAGCACTAGCTTCAGCAGATTTACAGAAATTGATTAAATCATCAATTGCACAGGCGGGGGGACAGTTAACCAGTACCCAAGTGCTCCCCCATAGAAATGATAATGGCTTTAATCGAGTTATTGTTAAGGTCAGAATGTCTGGCGATATAGAAGTTTTGCGTAGCGTCTTGCATGAGATTGAATCATCAGCCCAAGTTATGGTGGTCGACCAAATAGATATTCGCCCGGTGAGAGGAAAGCGGAATCGTAAAACACGCAAAATAGAGCCAAGTAACAAGATGAATATAAATTTTCAAGTTGCTGGTTTTATGAGGAAAAGCAATGAATAATACAATTATTAAAGGATTAATGGGCCTATCTGTATTGTTATTGCTAGTGCTATTAATCGAATGGCAACTGGGTCAATATAGAGAGTCTCCTGTCGGGTTAGCAACGAGTACAGAAGTAAGCGAAGAGTTACCTATTGAGTTACCTAAGCTTATTCTGAGCAAACAAACGGAAGAAAGTTATTCAGCTATGGTGGAAAGCCCCTTGTTTATAGAAGGAAGAAAGCCAATAGTCGATGGAGTTGATGAAAAAGAGGATGAGGTTGTGGGTAAAGTAGATGACTTAACTTTACTTGGAATTTACTCAATAAAAGATAAGACCATGGTTCTTTTTAATAAAAAGGGCAAAGGTCGAAATTATTTAAAGAAAGTAGAAGGTGAGGATGTTAGTGGCTGGCAGATTATAGAAATAAAAGCAGATAGCGTGGTACTAGAACAGCGAGGAAATAAACAAACCTTGATGTTGCGTAAACCTAAGCCCAAGCAACAAAAAAGACCCAATACACGTCACTCCTTGAAAAAAAAGATAAAACCTAAATCCCGAGAACCAAGATGATTAACTGTAAACAAAAAATTCCTTATATTTTAGCCATAAGCCTTTCGGTTTCAGGGTGTGAGTTGTTAGGGCCAGAGTTACATGAAAAATTACCTTTAGAACCAATTTTACCTGAACAAGCGACAGAGCAAACAGAGATTGTTTATGAAGAATTAAGTAATAATGATTCTAATGAGATTAATGCAGAAAATATCAAAGCTGAACTGTACCCTGGGACAGGGCAATTTATATCTCAACAGTCGAAACCAAAACCAGCAAATAGCACAGGAAAAGGAGAATATAGTTTAAATTTTGATGATGCTGACTTAGGAGAAGTTGCTAAAGTTATTTTAAGTGATATTTTAGCTGAAAATTATCTTTTAAGCCCAAAAGTAGCCGGTAAAGTCACCTTACAGACTTCTAAGCCACTAAGCCGTGCAGAATTATTACCTACATTAGATATGTTGCTGGATATTAATAATGCCGCGATGGTTTATCAGGATGGGGTTTATCAAATTAAACTAAAGCAAAATGCATTACAAAGCAGTGCATTTAGTACATACAATAAGTATAAAGAACAAATTCCAGCAGGTTACCAAGTAAAAGTTGTGCCTGTTAAAAATGTAGCGGTAGAAGAACTGGCAGAAATAATTAAGCCTTTAATGCAGCAAAAAAGTATTTTGCATGTAGATAGTGCACGAAACATTATGCTGATAGCCGGAACAGCCGCTGAATTAGCGCGAGCAATGGAAATGGTCAATACCTTTGATGTTGATATGATGAAGGGGCGTTCATTTGGTGTGTTTCCCCTACAAAATGTAGATGCCGCTAAAATTATTGAAGAGCTGGAACAAGTGTTTGCTAAAAAGAGTGGAACTTCGGGAGCCGGGTTTTTTCAATTTATGGCTATTGAACGTTTAAACTCTATTTTAGCGATTACTCAAAGGGCTAAGTATTTAACTGATATAGAAAGATGGATCTTTCGATTAGATAAAGCCAATATAGCGGCCGGCGGAGGCGTTAATGTTTATAGAGCACAGCATGTAGATGCTGTTGAATTGGCAGCGACTCTAAATGAAATTTTTAGTAGCAGTGGGAAATCAAAAACTAATCCTTCAGTTGCCTCAGGTAAGAAAACCGTTCAGATTACAAATAAAAATAAGAAAACCACAAAAACAGGAGCAGTACGAAAAAGTACCAAGGTAGCATCAATTTCTAATCTCGGTGATGTTAATATTATTGCCGATGAAGCCAATAATGCTTTAATTATAGTGGCAAGTGCTCAGGATTATTCAGCTATAGAGCGAGTGATTAAACAATTAGACGTGATGCCTTTGCAAGTGTTGATTGATGCGACCATTGTGGATGTGACTTTAACTGATGATCTTGAATATGGGATTAAGTGGGCTTTAAGTCATAATGGTGGACAGAATGCTGCTAGTTCTTCTGGCGGGTCTTTTTTTGCAGATGCCGCTGCTGCTGCTGTAGGAGCAAGTACAGGAGGCTTTGGTTATGCCTTTACTAGTAGTGGTGTTTCCGCTGTAATTAACGCGCAGGCAGAAAAAGGTAATGTTAATATCATTTCCTCGCCTTCATTAATGGTTTTAAATAACCAAGAAGCATCAATACAAGTGGGGGATGAAATTTCTCTTCAAACCTCTCAATCTGCAAATACCAGTACTGGCACTGACCCTTTTGTAACATCCACCTTTCAGCAACGAAAAACAGGGGTGACGGTTGTTGTGAAGCCTAGGGTAAATGCTAATGGCCTAGTGATTATGGATATTGAACAAAAAATTGAAGACATTGGAAATACCCCAGATGGAAGCCCAAACCCTAATATTATAACTAGAGAAATTAAAAGTAGTGTGGCAGTGCAAAGTGGGGAAACTATTGTATTGGGTGGATTAATTAGTGAAAGAAATGAATATACAAAGACTGGGATTCCTTTTTTACATGAACTACCCCTTATAGGGCCATTATTTGGTAATACAGTAAAAACAAAAAGAAAAACAGAGTTGGTTTTGCTAATTACACCAAGGGTAGTAAAAAGCAGGTTAGATGCAAAATTAGTCACCAACGAATTCAAGCGTAAATTATCAGGAATTTATCAAGAAGTTATAGTAACACCCATAATAAAATAGACCTTATATTTAGACTATTAAAATTGGGGAATATAGGGGCTTGAAGTATATTACCCATCCTTTAATAGATACATTGGCGGGAGCAATAAAAATATTTTATGATTCAACAATACATAGAAAAAATACTCCGAGCAAAAGTCTACGATGTCGCTATAGAAACACCTTTAGATCTTGCTCGTTCGCTGTCATTAAGGCTAGGCAATAAAGTCTATTTAAAAAGAGAAGACTTGCAACCTGTGTTTTCTTTTAAAATTAGAGGCGCGTATAACAAAATAGCCTCTTTAACAGTAGCAGAACGAGGCAACGGGGTTATTGCCGCCTCTGCGGGGAATCATGCGCAAGGCGTGGCTTTATCAGCCAAAAAGTTAGGTATTAAAGCTTTAATTGTTATGCCAAAAACCACCCCTGATATTAAAGTTAAAGCTGTTAAGGCCTGGGGCGCAAAGATCGTATTATTCGGTGATTCTTATGATGATGCCTGTATCCATGCTAAAGAGATCGCTGAACAAAAAGGCATGACCTTTGTACACCCTTATGATGACCCCGAAGTCATAGCTGGGCAAGGCACTATTGGGGTGGAAATTTTAAGGCAGTACACCTCAAAGATTGACGCTATTTTTGTGCCGGTGGGCGGCGGCGGCTTAATTGCAGGAATTGCAGTTTATGTAAAGTTTGTACGGCCTGAAACAAAAATAATCGGGGTGGAACCTAATGATGCAGATTCACTTAATCATGCCTTACAAGCCAATAAACGCATAAAAATTAAGCAAGTTGGGCTGTTTGCTGATGGGGTTGCTGTTAAACAGGTGGGAGAAGAGCCTTTTAAATTGGCTCAGAAATTTGTTGATGAAGTTATTACCGTTAGCACGGATGAAATTTGTGCAGGTATTAAAGATATTTTTGATGATACCCGCTCTGTCGCAGAGCCAGCAGGTGCGTTAGCGCTGGCGGGGTTAAAGAAATATGTAGAGTTAAATGGGGTAAAAGATCAAACCTTAATTGCAATAGAAAGCGGCGCTAATGTTAATTTTGATCGCTTACGCTACGTTGCAGAACGAACCTTAGTGGGTGAGCATAAAGAGATTTTATTAGCGGTTACTGTTCCAGAAGTGCCCGGTAGCTTTTTAAAATTTTGTAAGGCATTAAGAAAGCGTAGTCTTACCGAGTTTAATCATCGATATTTTGATGACAAGGTTGCTCAAGTTTTTGTCGGAATCTCATGTTCAGGTAAGCAAGAAGACCGTAATGATTTAATTGCAAGTCTTGAAAGTAAAGGTTTTTCAGTAACTGATATGACCTTAAATGAATTAGCAAAAGATCATATTCGATATATGGTCGGCGGACATGCACAAAAAGCGCTAGGTGAAATTGTCTACAGTATTCAGTTCCCTGAAAGACCTGGAGCATTATTAAAATTTTTAGCCTCACTGGGAAGTCGCTGGAATATCAGCATGTTTCATTACCGAAACCATGGCGCAGCATTCGGCAAGGTACTAATGGGAGTGCAAATGCCCAAATCAGAACGAAAAGAATTTCAAAAACGCTTAGAAGCCGTTGGCTTTGAATACCAAGAAGAAACAGAAAACCCAGCCTACAAAACATTCATCGGCGGGTAGGAGCGTCCGGCCCCCGGCGCGAATATAACAGGCTCTTTAGCTCTTTAAGCTCTTTAAAGCAAAAGCCTTTGTTTTATTCGCGCCGAGGGCGGACGCTCCTACAGCCACTTTGCATCGCAATGGGGGTAGTCAGTAATTTTCTCTACTAATTTGGCGCGTAATGGATTGGCCACAATATCCCTTGCTATAGAAACTAACGCCCGCTCCTTACGTAAAGCATGGTCGGCTTGCCAAGTTCGTTGCTGTAAATGATCAGCGCCAATGTAGGAGCGTCCGCCCTCGGCGCGAATATAATAGGCTCTTTAGCTCTTTAAGCCTTTAAAGCAAAAGCCTTTGTTTTAATTCGCGCCGAGGGCGGACGCTCCTACAGCCACTTTGCATTCCAATGGGGGTAGTCGTAAATTTCTCAACTATTTTGACACGTAATGGGTTGGCCACAATATCCCTTGCTATAGAAACTAACGCCCGCTCCTTACGTAAAGCATGGCCGGCTTGCCAAGTTTGTTGCTGTAAATGATCAGCGCCAATGTAGGAGCGTCCGCCCCCGGCGCGAATATAATAGGCTCTTTAGCTCTTTAAGCTCTTTAAAGCAAAAGCCTTTGTTTTAATTCGCGCCGAGGGCGGACGCTCCTACAGCCATTTTGCATCCCAGTGGGGGTAGTCAGTAATTTTCTCTACTAATTTTGCGCGTAATGGGTTGGCAACAATATACCTTGCTGTAGAAACTAATGCCTCCTCCTTACGTAAGGCATGATCGTGAAAACCTGTTTGCCAAGTCTGTTGCTGTAAATGGTGGGCTGATACGGATTTTATTCTGCCAACGACTTTAGACAGGCTATCACTGTTCGTTAACTGCATTAACCAGTGTAAATGGTCTGGCATAAGCACAAAAGCTAATGTTTCTGCATTTCCTCTAACGTGCTCTTCTTTTAAAGTATTAATTACAATTCTTGCTGCAAATAAATCAGTAAAAATAGGTTCGCGCTGTGCTGTTACCGTGGTGATGAGGTATATTTGATTATTCTGTGAATATCTACCTTTTCTTAGATTCTTTGCATGAAGTCTGAGCATAAGATAAGTGTAGGAGCGTCCGCCCCCGGCGCGAATATAATAGGTTTTTTAAGTCTTTAAGCTCTTTAAAGTAGAAGCCTTGTTTTATTCGCGCCGGGGCGGACGCTCCTACATTAGAATTTGGTGGAAGGGTATCTCCCACCTGCGCCGTCTCGTACCTTCGTCCTTGAACCGGAGGTTCAAGTGGAGGCGTCATCAGTACACCGGGCTTCCCGATTAACAGGCATGCACTCTAATACTGGAATCAGCTTCCGGGGTAAAAACAGGTTCAGGAAACACCCAGCACTAATCGAACGCTGCAGGAGATACCGTGGGCTATTCTAACTGGATTTAAGGATTTTCTAAAACGTTTTCTATCTTATGACGTAAATTAGCCAGTTGATTGGAAATATACCCACTTGGACTGGTGTTTTTGCTCTGTGCTTGTCGTAGCTCATGGGTCAAGTTTAAAGCAGCCATTACCGCAATTCTATCGGCACCATTTACCGTGCCTGAGTCACGGATTTCACGCATTTGACTGTCAAGTGCTTGAGCTGCTTGCAGAAGTGATTCTTGTTCGTCTTCAGAACAGGCTACACGATAATCTTTACCCAGAATGTTGATAGAAACGGGGTGTAATTTTTTAGTGCTCATGAGCCATGTTCCATTGATTTTAAGCGAGAAATCATTGCTTCTACTCGGGTTCTGGCAATCGAGGTTTTTTCTAATAGTTTGGCTTTTTCTTTAACCAAAGAGTCTTGCCTTGTTTTTAGGCTACTATTTTCACTTTTAATTAAATTATATTTTCCGATTAGCGCATCGAGCTTCTCTTCCAAGTCTTTTAATTCTGTTGATGTGTCGTTTTCTGTGTCAGACATACAATGTTTTATGTGTTTTTTCTAAATTAAAATTTTTAGAAAGTATATTTTGAGATTATTACTTTATCTAAACCCAGCTTTTAATCTTACTAAAGTAAAATCTATCTTACATAAAAGGGGCTGTTTTTGTCGGGTATTTAAAATAACACCATAAACTCCCTGTTATTTATCTAATAATGGTAGCATAAGCAGGATAATTTTTTTAGAACATGAACAGGTTTTTGTTTAAATTTATGGCTTATCAGACAATTAATAAAATTTTTCAGAAAAATGAATCAGATTTAACCTCAGCAGAAGCACATGGCTTAGCATCGGGTATGCTTTGTATCGAAAAAGATATGGAGTCCGGTAGTTGGTTAGCCCAATTGTTGGAAGACGATATATCCTTACTTGATGAAGATAAAACCATATTAGTTGGGGTGTTTGAGCAAACACGGAAGCTGTTAAGTGGAGCGGATGATGGTTTTAGGTATGACTTGTTTCTACCTGGAGATGATGAACCCATCACCGCGCAACTTGAAGCTATTCGCTCGTGGTGTGAAGGTTTTTTATTTGGTATAGGGCATAGTGGGTCTGACTCTAAATGGCCAGGTGAAACGGGCGAAATAATTAAAGATATTGTTGAATTTACTAAACTTGATTCGGAAGTTGATGAAGATATGGATCAAGAGGAAATTGACGAGCTTGAAGGGGCGTTAATAGAAATACAAGAGTATTTAAGAGTGGCTGTGATGACGATTCGAGATCAATTCATAGAAGAAAGTAATACACAAACACATTAAAATGAAGCAAAACGAATTTAAAAAACGCCGTAGAGCACTAATGCAGCAAATAGGTGAAGGTAATATCGCTATTGTAGCTAGTGCATCAAGTCATACACGAAACAGGGATGTTGAATACCCCTTTAGACAAGATAGTGATTTTTATTATTTAACGGGTTTTAATGAAGCTGATTCTTTAGCCGTTTTTATTCCGGGTCGAGAGCAGGGAGAATATATTTTATTTTGCCGGGAGTTTGATGAGAAAAAAGCTTTATGGGAAGGTGCTCATGCTGGCTTAGAAGGTGCGACAGAGCATTATCAAGCTGATGATTCATTTCCTATTGATGATTTGGATGACATTCTTCCTGGGATGCTAGAAAATAAAGGTAAGGTTTATTACCCCATGGGACGTGACCCTGATCTTGATCATCAGCTATTAGAGTGGATAACTAAGATTAGAAGGCAGTCCAGAAATGGGATTAATGCACCGGGTGAGTTGGTTTCTTTAGAGCATTTGCTGCATGAAATGCGCTTATTTAAAACGGCAGCTGAGCTTAAATTAATGCGTAAGGCGGCAAAAGTCTCTTGTCAGGCTCATGTGCGCGCTATGCAGCAGTGCCAAGCTGGGTTGTATGAATATCAGATAGAGTCTGAAGTGATACATGAGTTTATGCAACAAGGGTTAAGGTATGTGGCATACCCTTCTATTGTTGCGGGTGGTAAAAACGCCTGTGTCTTACATTATGTAGAGAATAAAGATAAGTTGAAAAAGGGTGATTTATTATTGATTGATGCAGGAGCGGAGTGTGACCACTATGCTGCAGATATTACTCGAACCTTTCCTGTTTCAGGCTGCTTTAATCCAGCCCAAAAGCAACTTTATCAATTAGTTTTAGATGCTCAATATGCTGCCATTGCACAGATTCAGCCAGGCAAGCCGTGGAATGATGCACATGATGTTTCGGTTAAAGTATTAACTTCTGGTTTAGTTAAACTGGGTTTATTGGAAGGCAATGTTGATGTGTTAATTAAGGATGAAGCGTATAAACAGTTTTATATGCACCGTATTGGTCATTGGTTGGGGATGGATGTTCATGATGTGGGTGACTATAAAGTGGATGGTGAGTGGCGTTTATTAGAGGTTGGCATGGTTTTAACCATTGAGCCAGGCTTGTATATTCCTGCAAACTGTGAATCTGTGGATGAAAAATGGCGTGGCATTGGTATCCGAATTGAAGATGATGTGGTGGTGACAAAAGAAGGCCATGAGGTTTTGACTCAAGCTGCTCCTAAAGAAATTGATGAAATTGAAAGCTTAATGCAGGCAAAATAAATGCAGCATGATTACGATATATTAATAGTAGGCGGTGGTTTGGCAGGGAACTGTCTGGCATTGGCACTCAAAGATACGGGGTTGCGTTTAGCCATTATAGAAGCTAATACCCGTGAGCAATTACAAAATTCTCCTGCAGGAGACAGAGCGTTAGCCTTATCTGCTGGAACGGTTAAGTTATTACAAGCACTTAATGCTTGGGACGGGCTTGAACCTCAGGCAGAAGCAATCAAAAATATTCATATTTCTGATAAAGACCATTTTGGTAAGGCGCGTTTGTCAGCCAAGAAACAAGGTGTAGAGGCTTTAGGCTATGTGATTAGTGCTAGAGATATTGAAGGACATTTGGCGGGTTTAGTTGATCAGGCTGGCATAAAACAGATTTGCCCTGCGCGTGTGGTAGGGTTGATGTCGGGCTTAGAATCAGTCAATGTCAGTTTAAAGCAGGATGATAAATCGATTAATTTAACGGCTAAATTATTAGTGGGTGCGGATGGAGGTCAGTCCTCAGTCCGAAAACTATTAGAGATTTCTCAGCAAGTTACCGAGTATGGGCAAACCGCTTTAGTGACAACTATTAAATCATCAGTTCCTCATAATAATGTGGCTTACGAACGATTTACCCAATATGGCCCATTAGCGATGTTGCCAATTAATGCTCAAGAATGTTCAGTGGTTTGGACCCGAACGCATGAACAAGCAGATGCGTTAATGAAAGGGAGTGAGGCTGAATTCCTTGCTTGTTTACAAGAATGTTTTGGCTACTCATTGGGGGCATTAACATTAACGGCAGCCAGAAGAGCTTTTCCATTAAAGTTAATCCGTGCAGATCGTATGGTGGATGGACGTGCGGTGATTATTGGTAATGCGGTGCATCAATTACACCCTGTGGCTGGCCAAGGGTTTAATCTGGGGATTCGTGATGTGGCTCAGTTGGCTGAAATGATCATACAACAGCAACAAAATAATGCAGATATTGGTGATAAGGCTTTGTTAAAGCAGTATGCTGAAAGTAGGCAAAAAGATCATGACCATACCATTGGGTTTACCGATAAAGTGGTTGAAATATTTTCTTCGGACTGGTTGCCAATGGCTGCAGCCAGAAGTATTAGCTTGGCGGTAATGGATCATATCCCCGCCGCAAAATCAGTATTGGCTAAACATGCTATGGGGTTAGCGGGTCGCTTGCCTAGAGTTGGGAATAGAGGGTAAATAGATGCAAGATAACCAACAGCGGTTTGAAGTTATTATTGTGGGTGGTGGTATTGTTGGTGCAACAACGGCCTGTGCATTAGCACATGCCGGTATTGATGTCGCTTTACTGGATATGTTTAACCCGCAACGGCAATGGACGGATGATTCAGTTGATCTTCGAGTTTCTGCTTTAACCCGTGCCTCTCAAAATATACTTGAGGCTGTGGGAGCCTGGGATGGCATTGGGCAGCGCGGTGTGTGTGGCTATAAAGACATGCGAGTGTGGGATGCAAAAGCGGATGGTGAGTTGCATTTTGATTGTGCAGATACTGAATATAGTGAGTTAGGCCATATTGTAGAAAATCGGTTTACGGTTGCTGCCTTATGGGACAAGTTAGAAAGTTTAGACTCGGCGACTTGCATCAGTGATGCAAAAGTATCACAAATGCAGTCGATTGAAAATGGCAGAGTATTAACTCTAGATGATGGACGCCATTTTGAAGCCGATTTAATTATTGCGGCTGATGGTAGAGATTCTAAGTTAAGAGCTATGGCGGGTATTGATGTAACAGGTTGGCCGTATAATCAGGACGGTCTAGTTGCAACTATTGGTACCGAAAAAAGTCACCAATTTACCGCTTGGCAACGTTTTTTAGATGAAGGTCCTTTAGCCTTTTTACCCTTACGGACTGGCGAATGCTCTATTGTTTGGACATTAAAAACAGACACTGCAAAAGCTTATCTGAAATTAACTGATGATGAATTTTTAGATAAGTTAGAACAAGCTTCGGGTGGTATTTTAGGGAGAATGCTGGAAACAGGGCCAAGAGCCTCATTTCCATTACGTTTCCAGTATGCTAACCGTTATACGGATAAAAGCTTTGCCTTGATGGGGGATTCTGCTCATGCCATGCACCCATTAGCGGGACAAGGCGCCAATGCAGGGCTATTAGATGCGGCCGCATTAGCGGAATTAGTGATAAAAACCAAGCAAGCAGGGCGGCCTTTATATAGCCATAAATTTTTACGGCAATACGAGCGCTGGCGTAAAGGCGATAACTTATTAATGATGTCGAGCATGGATGTGATTAATAAAACCTTTGCTACAACGGCTGTGCCAGCTATTTCGATAAGATCTGCTGGGATGAATTTAATTAATAAAACTCCTTTTTTGAAAGATATATTTAATAATCATGCCATGGGATTAAGGGATGACTTGCCTGTATTAGCCAAGAAAGAAATTTGTTGGTAAGATTGGTGTTAAGAATCAGGGCGTTAATGTATATTTAGCAGAGTATATATACTCCACACGGTCACGACTTTGGGTTTCTATTGGTCGATTTGTGTCGATAGACAGTGTTTGAAATAGTTGCGTAGCTTGCTATGTGTCCATTTCAGCGCCTTGCTATCAACAAAAATCAACTTGCTATAAATTCCGCATCCGTGACCGCGCGAAGTATAACGGGTTTTTCATATCAATAATAAAAATGAGGAAGGGCTATGGCAGAAGTATTTTTTGTTTTACTGACAGTATATGTTGTTTATGTTGTGCAAAGTGTGATTTGTAAAAATAAGGAAAAATCAGCACCCTCTGAAATAAAACCAACGGTTGTTACTGAGGCCGTTAAAACACCAGAGCAAAAGGTTGTTGTCGAGAAAGTTAAGCCAGCTGCTAAAAAAGCAAGCATCAAAAAAACAGCTTCAGTAAAAAGTACGGTTAAACCAAAGGTGGCTTCAAAGCCTAAAGTAAAAGCAAAACCCGTCAGTGGTAATTTACGTAACCCAGAAACAGGGGATGTCGATAAAATAGCAACAAGCTATAGAATGACTAAACGCTGGATAAAAGAGGCTTTGGTTACTGAAGGCTTGTTACCAAAAATATATAAAACAGCCGAGCTGGATGATGCTGCAAAGTTGAAAGCTAATAAGGCTTTGGCTCAGTTAGCTAAGATGGATAAATATCAGGTTTAGGTTCTTCTAAATTTTGAGTGGGTAAATAGGATTTAAGTTAAATGGTCTTTTAATCTCACAATATATTGATTTAACAAGAACTAACCGGACTAAAATCCTGCGTTTCTCCTTGTTAAACCAATACCTGTATGTGAGCTAAAGCTTGCCCGAGGCGATGGTGATAGGCAAAACCATAGGTCAATATCGGAAAATTTGAATTTTTACCCCACACACTTTTCAAAAGAGCCTTACTATTAAATCCTCGCCCCTAAAGACCGTATCAATATTGAAACAGCGATTGAATTATTGGCTAGAAAGCGAACAGTAACGAGCGGGGTTGGTTTTAAAGCGCAGGTTTATCGACTGTTTCGGAATTGTTTTTCTAAGCGTTAAAGATGGGGGAGGGCTAACTCTAAAGGACTTAGAGTGCTCTATACTTTGCTTTGAACAATAAGTTTTAGTCAAAGTTGTCTTCGTTGGTTAGATGGATCGTAATATCCGTTTGGTAAGTAAATGTTTTAAGTCTTGTCGAGAATCTACAATGATATGAATATAAATAGTATTTTGTCTTACTTCATAGATAATGCGATTCATTCCAGAGATAACCTGTCTGTATTGGTCAATATTTAGCTTTTCTAGCTCTGCAGGAACATGTCCGGAATATGGAAATTCTTTAAGATTAGTGATTGCTGTCTTTATTTTTGAATAGCTTATTTTCCAGATTTTAAGGGAAAAGTTTTGAATTATGTGATTTCTAAGCTCTTTTAAATCATACTCAGCAGACTCAAGGAATATGATTTGATAAATCATGAGCGGTCGATGGTATCAAGTTCGGCAAATACCTCGTCTATAGTACGAAATTTTTCTTGCTCTATTTCGCGATTTCCGAGAGCTAGAATTTTTAGTAAGGCAAGGGTTTCTTCTGACTCTTCAAAACTCTTAACGTCAATGACGACAAGTTTTGCTTCTCCATTTTGAGTGATAAGCAAAGGCTTTCTATTTTCTGTTAAGTCTCTAACAATTTCTGCGGTATGGCTTTTTAGGTAGCTAATGGGTTTGATTTGAGATGAATATTTCATGGGCAGATGCCTCGGAGTTTTTGTTGAGTCTTATTTTAGTTTTAATTTGGTCCTCTGTCTAGCATATGGAAAGGAAGTGAAAGTATTGGCTTTTAGCTCCCCCCCTTCTTTAGCCTGTTTCTTTCTAAACATTGCAGACTAAAGCACTGCGTTCCGATGAGCTAATCTCTTAACTTAATGGCAGCGTCACTCCAGTGTGGGAATTCATTGCTGAACGCTCCGGCGTTCCGTGACGCTGGAGCGTCACAAGCTGTATTCCCACGCTGGAGCGTGGGAACGATTTTTGTGGGAATTTATTGCAAGCTATCTTAGTCTCTAAAATTCTCAAATTGTAAAGGTAGCTCAATTGAATCATCCGCTCTAAGCATGGCAATAACTTGTTGTAAGTCATCCCTTTTTTTGCCTGTGACTCTTAGTTTTTCACCCTGAATAGCGCTCTGTACTTTAAGTTTTTTGTCTTTAATTAGCTTAACGATTTTTTTGGCAATGGGAGTCTCAATGCCTTGGTTTAGGGTGATAGGCTGTTGAGCTGTTTTTCCAGTGTCCGTAATATCTCCAGTTTCCATGCAGGCAATATCAACCTTGCGCTTAGTCATTTTTGAAAAAAGAATAGGCAGCATTTGTTGCAGTTGAAAGGTTGATTCAGCTTTCATTAAAATGCTGTCAGTCTGCAATTCAAATTGTGCATTGGAGCCTTTAAAGTCAAATCGGGTAGAGACTTCTTTGTTGGCCTGGTCAACAGCATTATGGACTTCATGGGCATCAAATTCAGAAACAATATCAAATGAGGGCATTGTGTTTATTTTTTAGGGTAAATAAGTGAAAGCTAACTATAATTCTGTTACAGATAATATTCAACGCATTTTATTGGAATAATAATGAAACAACCTTTTAAGAGGTATTTGGTACGGCTGGCTTGTAGTTTAATTATCTTATTTAATTTAGGCTGTTCTTCTAGTGGAGATGTTAAAGGACGCCAGTTTGAGTTGAGCTCAATTGTAAAAAATGATATTGATTTGGTGTCAGAAATGCATCAGCGTGTGGTGTTTGATGCGCTCAGTGAATTGGCTGTAAAGTTATATAAGCGTAACCCTTCTGAGTGGAAAAAGGCTGGAAATAAGAGTTTGGAAGCGGCGGTAAACACTATCACTGCTAATCCATTCCCTGTAGTGGAAGGTAAAACCAGTGTTGATAGTTTAAGGTTAACATTCGATGAAAACTATCAGGGGGATAGAGTTAAGGTTTTTGTCGTTGGGTTAGAAAGCATGATTTTAGCTTCGTATGATGGCCATCGGTCTTTTTACTTGCATAATATGTTAGAGGCTCAAAAGCTTTATGATAGCGCAAGAAATGTAGAGTTGGCTTCGTGGTTATTACGGACTAAATATAATGAAAAAGGGGAGTTGTTTTTATTGAGCTCAGGGGGAACTGAAGAGGTTAACTTAAGTTTTGAACGCTTATTTGGCAAAATAATTAATGCTCAAGATATGATTGCTCAAATTATGGCCGATAGAAATCACCGGCAAATTAAAAATGTTATTCAAGCAATTGCGACTGCTTTTATACCGATTTAATATAATTTTTAATGGCGTTGATTCTGAGTCTACGAATAGCTTCGCCTATCTGGGGCCCTTTTAAATCGCTTTTTATAATGCTTGATGTATCAATTTTGCATGCCGCTTTAGCCGCACCTAATAAATAGGAAGACTGTCGGTAATGTACGTTTTCTAAACCTGTCCGGCCTTTAGCGTCAGCCTCACAGGCAAGAACAAAGTCATTTATTGTGGAATTAGAAGGTTTAAAGGCGGCAAGTGAGCTAAGCATGTCGGTCAGGGTGCTTGCTTTTAACTCAAAACAGCGATGACAGTGTGTATGGTATGTCATAACTTGTGTGGCAAGAGCCCTAAATGGCTTTGGTATTCGTAAACGTTGACAGAGTTGTTCTAATACCGGAAGGCCTTGTTTTTCGTGCCCGTGATGGCTGGGCCATTTGCTTTTATCGGTCAGGGCTTTACCCAAGTCATGTAATAGTGCGGCTAAGCGCACCTCTGGTTTAGGGGATAATAAGCAGGCCTGCTCAAGGCTAAGTAGGCTATGAATACCCGTATCAATTTCTGGGTGATATTTTTCGGGCTGAGGGACACCAAAAAGCTGGTCAATTTCAGGGAAGATTGGTTGTAAGGCGTTACATTCTTTAAGCGTGTAGAAAAATGCTGAGGGTGTTTTTTCTGATAAGGCTTTAACTAACTCAGCCCAAACACGTTCTGCAACTAAGTGATTGGTTTCGCCATCAGCAACCATTTGTTTCATTAGAGCTAGGGTTTCCTCGGCTATGGTAAAGCCGAGATGGGAGTATCTTGCTGCAAAGCGAGCAATGCGCAACACTCTAACGGGGTCTTCGCTAAAGGCGGAGGAAACATGACGAAAAATGCGCTGCTCAAGGTCTTTTAGGCCGTTGTAAGGGTCAATAAGAGTGCCTTTTTCATCCATAGCCATGGCATTTATGGTTAAATCTCTACGAATAAGGTCTTCCTCTAAAGTAATTTCAGGTGAGGAGTGAACAATAAACCCTTTGTATCCTGGCGCTGATTTACGCTCAGTACGAGCAAGAGCGTATTCATCGTGGGTCTTGGGGTGTAAAAAAACGGGGAAATCTTTTCCAACCGGCAGGAAGCCTTGTTTAATCATGGACTCAGGTGTTTCACCAATAACAACCCAGTCTTTTTCTATGACAGGGTAGTTTAATAGAGTGTCTCTTACTGCGCCGCCAACCAATAATGTTTTCATTACAAATTACGCCTAAATTATTAGTGTAAGATTTTAACAGGGTAAGCCGATGATTGAATTGTTTTTATTTAGTATGCTTTTAGGGGCTATTGCCGGCCTGTTGGCTGGGCTGTTTGGTTTGGGGGGAGGGGTGGTTATTGTGCCTGCTTTAGCTGTGTTATTTGCTAATCAGCATTTTCCTACTGAGCTGGTGATGATTATGGCGATAGCCACTTCATTAGCGACGATTATTTTTACGGCGACCGCTTCAATTATCGCGCACCATCATCTGGGGGCAATTCAATGGGGGCGTGTTATAAGGTTGACTCCAGGAGTTTTGCTGGGGGCAAGTGTCGGGGCTGTTGTTGCTGATCAAGTTAATGGGGCTGTATTGAAGTGGTTTTTTATTGCTTATTTGATATTTGTTGGTGTCAGGATGGCTTGGCCAGAAAGGCAAAATGTGGTGGTGAAAAAAAATAAGTATAGGCTGGATTATTTAATGGGAACTGTTATTGGTTGTTTGTCTTCAGTTTTAGGTATTGGAGGCGGAACCTTAACGGTGCCATATTTGCTGTCTCGGCAATTGGCTATGAAAAATGCGGTTGCTGTATCAAGTGCCTGTGGCTTATCTATCGCTATTGCAGGCGTAGTGACTTATATAGCTTTGGGGTGGAAGTCCGCTTTATTACCAGAATGGAGTTTTGGTTATGTTTATTTGCCAGCACTAGCAGGAATAACGCTCTGTAGTATCGTTACTGCACCGATAGGTGCAAAGTTAGCCAATAAATTACCTGCTAAAAAACTAAAAAGATATTTTTCTGTGGTGCTTTTTTTAATTGCGATAAAAATGATTTTAGGCTGAGGGTAGAGTATGGCTCAAGGTGGTATATTTTTTCGCCTTGAGCCATCTATACTTCACGCGGTCACGACTGCGGATTTCTAACCGCTGAGTTTTTGCCAATAGCTGCGTTGCTGAAACAGTTACGTAGCTTGCTATGTGCCTGTTTCAGCGCCTTACTATCGACAAAAATCAGCAGCTTATAAACTCCGCATCCGCATCCGTGACCGCGCGAAGTATAGCTTAGGTAACTGGCAATAAATAACCCACCCAGATTGTGCAGATTTTTTGTTTCTGCTCAATCTATCTCAAGAGGAGCATAGCCAGCTACGTAACGATTGAGATGGTTTGAGCAGGGACAAAAAAGCCAGCAAGGTGGGTGGGTTATTTGTTGCTGGTTGCCTTACCTTGGGCGAATGCTAATTTCTACACGACGGTTTTGTGCGCGCCCCATTGCGGTATCATTTGAAGCAATTGGATAACGTTCTCCAAACCCTCTTGCTTGAATACGACCATGTTGTACGCCTGTTTGCACAAGGTAGCTAGCAACACTATTCGCTCTGTCTTCAGAAAGTGATTGATTGTATGTATCGCTCCCTGAAGAGTCTGTAAAGCCAGAAATATTGATACTGGTATTGTTAAACTCTCTTAAGATGATGCCAACAGAATCTAGAATGGGGTAGAAGTTTCCATTAATATTTGATGAGTTAGTTGCAAAGGTAATGTTCCCCGGCATAATTAACTTTAGGTTGTCACCTTGTCTTTGGATTCTTACCCCAGTGCCTTCAAGGCGGGCACGTAGTTTGGCTTCTTGGGTGTCCATATAATAACCCGCACCAGCGCCAACTGCTGCACCAGCCCCTGCGCCAATTAAAGCACCTTTTCCGCCCCCCGCAAGTGCTCCGATACCTGCACCAACGCCTGCTCCAATTGCAGAACCCCAAGCCGTATTGGCAACTTTTTCTTCACCTGTATAAGGGTCAATTGCACAGCCAGTTGTTAATGCCGTGGCTAGAATAATACCCGTTAATTTTTTCATGCTAAGTTCTCTTGGATAGTAAATGTCTAATAATAGTACAAAGAGCCGCTTAATGTGAGCTGAATATTAGGGTTAGAGTAGAACTAATATTGTTTTTTGGTCACTATTCGGCTTGTGAATAGGTGATGATGTAGGAGCGTCCGCCCTCGGCGCGAAGATAATTGAAGGTTTCAGAGAAAAGAGCATTATTTTAATCGCACCGACTAGTGCATGGACAGATATTTGCTCCTGCAATATCTGCATTCACTACATCCATGTAGATTATGCACGTAGGTAGAGCAATGCAGGAGCAATTGCCGAAGGCGGACGCTCCTACTAAGCATTTACTAAAAATGCTGAATAGTTACGTTTTTTGGTTGAAAATACAAATAATATTTTATTAACTATATTATTTGCAAGTATTTATGATTATAATGCTCGGTTAATTTAAGGTTTTTGATAGGTTGAGTCATGCAAATTATTCAGGAAGCTCTCACGTTTGATGATGTGTTATTAGTACCCGCACATTCAACAGTGTTGCCAAGGGATGTCGAATTAAAAACAAAATTAACACGGGAAATAGCACTTAATATTCCATTGGTTTCGGCTGCCATGGACACAGTAACAGAAGCAAAACTTGCGATTGCGATTGCTCAAGAAGGTGGAATAGGGATTATTCATAAGAATATGACTATTGAAGAGCAAGCATTAGAAGTCATGCATGTTAAGAAGTATGAAAGTGGTGTTATTAAAGACCCTATCACTGTTTCACCTGATGTGACTGTCAGAGATGTAATGGAATTGACAAAAGCAGAAAATATCTCTGGTGTACCTGTTGTTGACGGGGATGATTTAGTTGGCATTGTGACCAGCCGAGATTTGCGATTTGAAACACGGTTAGATGAGAAAGTAACCTCAGTTATGACCCCTAAAGAGCGGTTAATTACCGTTAACCAGTCAACTGACCATAAAACGGCAATGGCCTTGCTTCATAAGCACCGGATAGAGAAGGTACTGGTTGTAAATGATCAGTTTCATTTATGTGGGATGATTACGGTAAAAGATATTCAAAAAGCAAAAGACTATCCCCACGCATGTAAAGATGAACAAGAGCGGCTCAGAGTGGGCGCCGCTGTTGGTACTGGAGAGGGAACAGAAGAGCGAGTTGATGCATTAGTTAAAGCGGGAGTCGATGTTATAATTGTTGATACTGCACATGGACATTCACAAGGTGTTTTAGATAGAGTGCGTTGGGTTAAGTCTAATTACCCTGAAGTACAAGTTATTGGGGGAAATATTGCAACGGCTGAGGCAGCTTTGGCTTTGGTTGAAGCAGGGGCTGATGGTGTTAAAGTAGGAATCGGGCCTGGTTCAATTTGTACTACGCGCATTGTTGCCGGTGTAGGTGTTCCACAGATTACTGCCGTCAGTAATGTTGCTGATGCATTAAAAGGGACGGGAGTTCCATTAATTGCTGATGGGGGTGTTCGTTACTCTGGTGATGTAGCTAAAGCTCTGGCAGCAGGTGCTCATGCAATTATGTTAGGGGGGCTGTTTGCAGGGACTGAAGAAGCACCAGGAGAGGTTGAATTATTTCAGGGGCGATCATATAAGTCATATCGAGGTATGGGGTCTTTAGGCGCGATGTCTCAGCAGCAAGGTTCAAGTGACCGTTACTTTCAAGAAAGCGATAGTGTTGAAAAACTGGTTCCAGAAGGTATTGAGGGGCGTGTTCCCTATAAAGGGAGTATGCTGGCTATTATCCATCAATTATTGGGTGGAATTAAATCGAGTATGGGCTATACAGGAAGTAAGGATATTGACACCATGCATGATAAAGTTCAATTTGTGCGAGTGACTAGCGCCGGAATGAGAGAAAGTCATGTGCATGATGTAACAATTACTAAAGAGGCGCCTAACTATCAAGTTTAAATTGATTAGCAAATATATTTTTTTATTGGGGCTCTATTGAGCCCCAATTTGTTTAAGTCTTATAGGTCTTCACCGTGAATAAACAACAATCCACAGATATCCATTCGCATAAAATTCTAATTCTAGATTTTGGTTCTCAATACACCCAACTAATTGCACGCAGAATTCGTGAAATTGGTGTCTATTGTGAGATCTATTCCTGTGAATGTAGTGCTGATGAAATTAAGCAATTTGCACCTAAGGGGATTATTCTTTCAGGGGGGCCAGAGAGTGTTACGAGTGACGAGACACCGAGAGCACCACGAATTGTATTTGAATTAGGTATTCCAGTGCTCGGTATTTGTTATGGTATGCAAACCATGACGGAGCAAATGGGCGGCAAGGTTGAATCTTCTGACCATAGAGAATTTGGGTATGCAAAAATCAGAGCGCGAGGGCACTCTAAGCTATTAGCTGATATTGAAGATCATACGTCTGCCGAAGGGTTTGGTTTATTGGATGTATGGATGAGTCATGGTGACAGGGTTGTGGTATTACCCGCAGGCTTTAAATTAATAGCTAATTCAGAAGGTGCTCCGATTGCAGGTATTGCGCATGAAGAAAAGTCTTTTTATGGCTTACAGTTTCACCCTGAGGTAACGCACACAAAACAAGGTGGGCGAATTTTAAAGCGTTTTGTCAGAGATATTTGTGCTTGTGATGCGCTATGGATCTCTAGCAATATTATTAAAGAAAATATTCAATCTGTACGAGAAGCTGTTGGAGCTGATCAGGTTATTTTAGGCTTATCAGGTGGCGTTGATTCGTCTGTTGTTGCTGCTTTGTTACATAAGGCGATAGGAAAACAGCTAACCTGTGTTTTTGTTGATACGGGGTTATTGCGCTTAAATGAAGGCGACCAAGTTATGGCGATGTTTGCCGAGCATATGGGGGTGAAAGTTATCCGAGTCAATGCTGAGCAACGGTATATGGATGCATTAGATGGGGTAACAGATCCAGAGATAAAGCGTAAAATAATTGGTAACTTGTTTATAGAAATTTTCGATGAACAAGCAGAAAAGCTAACAGATGCTAAATGGTTAGCTCAAGGGACTATTTATCCTGATGTTATTGAATCTGCAGGGTCTAAAAGTGGCAAAGCGCACTTAATTAAATCGCATCATAACGTCGGTGGACTGCCTGAAGATATGGTTTTAAAGTTGGTTGAGCCCTTGCGTGAACTATTTAAAGATGAAGTTAGAAAGCTAGGATTAGAATTGGGCTTACCCGCTGATATGGTTTTTCGTCACCCATTCCCAGGTCCTGGGTTGGGAGTAAGGATTTTAGGTGCAGTTAAAAAAGAATATGCTGAATTATTACGCCAAGCGGATGCTATTTTTATAGAAGAGCTTTATGCGCATGACTTATATAACAAAGTAAGTCAGGCCTTTGCCGTGTTTTTACCTGTGAAGTCAGTAGGGGTGATGGGTGATGGGCGCAGGTATGATTATGTTATTGCCATCCGAGCGGTTGAAACTGTTGATTTTATGACGGCGCGTTGGGCGCACCTACCTTACGACTTTTTGGATTTGATTTCACGTAGAATTATTAATGAAGTCGCTGGAATCTCACGCGTTTGTTACGATATTTCAGGTAAGCCACCAGCAACCATAGAGTGGGAATAAAGATTCGCTAATAAGATTATTGTGGAGAAGGTAGATGAGCAATGGATGCGCTATGCTATCCGGCTTGCTCAAAAAGCAGAAGCGCAGGGTGAGATTCCTGTTGGCGCAGTATTGGTGAGAGATGAGCAAGCCATTGCTGAAGGTTGGAATATACCCGTACAGAGCCATGACCCTACCGCGCATGCAGAGATGCTGGCATTGCGTAAAGGCGGCTTGGTGTTGGAAAACTATAGACTAATAGACAGTACGCTTTATGTCACTTTGGAGCCCTGTGTGATGTGTATGGGTGCAATATCCCATGCAAGAGTTAAGCGTTTGGTTTTTGGAGCCTTTGATCCTAAGCGCGGTGCTGTTTGTAATGCATTAAGTTTAACGGATGCAGCATTTTTGAATCATCGAGTAGCTTGGCAGGGGGGGATTCTTGAGCATGAATGTGCAGACCTGTTACTAGATTTTTTTAAGCGCAAGCGAAAACCTAAAAGATAAGGTAACTGGCAACAAATAAAGTCCCCACATTCTACGGGACTGCCATTAATGGGCGCGTCGTACCTCCTTTGCCCACCCTACTGGCTTAGGAACGTAACCGATCACCTCCCCCTTTGAAAAAGGGGGATTGAGGGGGGATTGTCTAATAAAGCCTCCCCTATCAACGGGGTCAGAGTCAATGTCATTAAGTTAAGCGCAACCAATTGATTCACCTTGATCTTTTATAGGACGAATAATGTAATTTATTCTTCATTTTAGATTTTTTACGCTTATATGACCTTCCTTTTCGAAT
>JALSLS010000467.1 GCA_026988195.1 Methylomonas sp. | reverse complement strand
ACTTTGCACATTGCAAAAAGTAAGTATCATAAGCATAAATATTAAATTCTAATGCCAATTCTAGTGCTTTAAGAATATCTACTGGGACTAGGCGCACAGAAATTTTTCTATCTATTTCAAGTATTGATAATGCCTCATTATGTGATATTTTTTTCGCTTAATCATTGCAGAAAGGGCATTACCAATTTCATATGGCAATATTTCTGGAGCTACCGCATTTTTATTCGAGGTTAGCTGAATAATTCTTGTTTTCTCTGGTTCATTGAGAGCCACTGCTAGAAATAGGTTTGTGTCTGAGTCCATTTGTCTTGCTAGTCCTACTCTGGTCTGCATATAGAAAGGGCAAATAGTTAGCTAGGCTTATTTTCGTCGTGAACAAGATCTTCGTAAGGTGGCAGATTGTCAACCTCTAGAAGTGCCTCTTTGTAGGCAAGTTTGAGAGCCTCTGCCGCGTTGGAGTAGCTTAAAAACAATGATTCTAACTCTGCCCCTTGATCGGGTGGTTTTGAATTAATTATTCGTTCAAGATCTGACATTTTGAAGTCAACTGCCTGTATGGCCAAGGCAAGAGTTCTTCCGTTTATGTTTGGCATTTGTAGATCCTTAATCAATTTTTAGTGATGCTCGTCCAAGTTCGACAGCGCGTACAATGGAGTTTCGTGCTAGGTTATCTAACGCACCTTCCATGGCTTGCTTGACCATCCGGCCAGCTCGCGATTCGATAGTGTGTCGCCTTAAACCGCTTACGCCATCCATCTTTTTTGACGAGAAGTGAATCCGGAATTACAGTTCCATTCGGTATTTCAAAAGAAAGCCAACCTTCTTTTGTAAAAACTCCAGGTCGATCAAAAAGTGAGGTACCACCACCAGCAAGAACGTATTCGATACCCTTTTTCTTCTGAATTTCAACATCCGCTGGCCTTATATTTCCGTTGCCTAAATCTCGTTCATAAAAGTCCGGGTGGAGTACTCCTAGAGCGGGATCTTTTCCATCAAAGACGCCATTTGGAAATTGTTCAGTACGAACAGATCTATATAGATCGAGGTCGGTTTTTGACATTCGGGAACCTTTCATTATTTATGGGGGGCTAACAAGTGATTGTCTCGGTGTCTGGTTATTCTAACGCCAACCCAAATAATTTGGCAAGGCAAAAGGCATTAGGCAACCAGCAACAAATACCCCACCCACCTTACTGGCTTTTTTATCCCTGCTCAAACCACCTCAATCGTTACGTAGCTGGCTATGCGCCTCTTGAGATAGTTTGATCAGAAACAAAAAATCTGCGCAATCTGGGGGGCTTATTGTATTATCCAATGGTAACCATCATATTTATCGTTATATAAATCAGGAATAAGAGTTAAGCTTTGCGTTTAGAAAAACTGACTAAACCCAGAACACTTGAAGATAATAGCCATACTGATGCTGGTACAGGAACATTAGAAACCACTCCAGTGAAACGAATTTCTCCAGGAGCAAATGAATTTCCGCCAGCCCTTCTTGTAAATGTAACATCAACATAACTTACATTTTCTAATAGTCCAGGGGTATATATATTAGATGGCATTTCAATTAAACCCAAAGGGCCTGGTGTTGTGATATTTCCAGAATTAAAAATAGTTAATGAATCAGAACTTAGGAATGAATACTTTATTGTCGATACATCATTAAAAGCTGCAGTATTAGTATTCCAATAAAAGGCTTTTTCAATATTGTAAGACCCATTAAGGTCTAGTCTTATTGATGCTGAGGGTGAGGTAAATAGCCTCGCTTCATTTGCATCGGTTGAATTATGTGTGGCGACAGTTAAGTCTGCTGACAATGATTGATTGCTTAATCCTGACCCATCAATCATTTTTAAAAGTGGTGTATTATCTGAATATGTGCCTGAAAGCAGGGTTACGTTTTGCGGAACAATTACTGTAGAAAATACAGGGTCTGCGTATGCTATTACCGAAGCAACTAGAACCATCATAGCTTTAACTTTCATTTCTTTCTCCATTTAAATTAAAAGTGTAATTTACTAAAAATGCTTTTATAAGACAATATATATTTAACTGGGACAGCCTCTTCTTTTTCACATGGTTGTATACACCGTGTCCAGTTTACTTTTATCCAAAAAAACTGACTTCACAGCACTCAGTTTCAGCTCTTTCAATAAATTAATTTTTTTCCACTTAAATAGCTGCGTTGCTGAAACAGTTGCGTAGCTTGCTATGCGCCTGTTTCAGCGCCTTGCTATCGACAAAAAAACCAGCAGCTTATAAATTCCACATCCGTGACCGCGCGAAGTATATAATTAACATTCATGCTTAAACTGCTGATTCCTACACTTGGTTTTGTGATGGTTTGAAATGATCTGGTATAAACGGTGGGCAAACAAGCCTGCCCACCCTACGTTTTATTTAAGGTGGTATTGGTATGTCGAATTACCGTTGTGCAGATATTCTTGGTTTTACAATCATGTGGATATTCCTTCCTCTAATAAAGTCAAGTGATGTTAGTGAATAGAATAGGGTGGACGTTGCTGATATTTCTGTGTGCTGGAATATTATTTGATCATCTTTATCCAGTAACTTTGAATAAACAACAATTCGCCAAAGTCATTACCGCTGAGGATGGTTCACCGTTGCGCTCATTTGCTGATAAAGAGGGTGTTTGGCGATATGCTATTGAGATTAAGAAAGTCTCTCCCTTGTATATGCAGGCATTAATTGAGTATGAGGATCGTTGGTTTTGGTACCACCCAGGTATAAACCCAGTCTCGATTATAAGAGCCCTTGTACAAAATGTTAGCAATAATAGGGTAGTGTCAGGCGGCTCAACTTTAACCATGCAAGTTGCTCGCTTGATTAGACCGCATTCACGTTCTATAGCCGGAAAAACCAAACAAATTGCGACTGCTTTACAGTTAGAACTTCATTATAGTAAGCAAGAAATTCTTAGCTATTACCTTAATCATGTGCCTTTTGGTGGCACAATTGAAGGAGTGCAGGCTGCTAGCTATACTTATTTGGGTAAGTCCGCACTAGAATTGAGCCATGCAGAAGCCGCTTTATTAACCGTTCTTCCTCAGGCACCGAGTCGAAATAGGCCTGATCGGTATCCTGATCGTGCAAAACGAGTTAGAAATAAAGTGTTAAATCGTTTAGCTAAGCAGGCTGTATGGTCAAACTCAGATATTGATGATGCATTGCAAGAACCTGTCATTGCATTACACAATCGACAAGCTATTATTGCACCATTACTGGCGAGGCGATTAAAGGTCGAGATGGCTGATAAGTCAGTTATTAAAACAACCCTTAATATGGATATGCAATTGGGGGTGGCTGAGCTTGTTAAGCATTATGTAAATCAATTACCAGAAAAAACCTCGGCTGCTGTATTAATGGTAGAAAATAAAACCTTAAAAGTTAAAGTTTATGTCGGGTCTGCTGATTTTTTTGATGCGAACCGGTTAGGGCATGTTGATATGGTTAAAGCCATTCGTTCGCCAGGCTCAACTTTAAAGCCCTTTTTATATGGTATAGCTATTGATGAAGGACTTATCCATTCCGAATCTTTATTGATAGATGCGCCTATCTCGTTTGATGGATATAAGCCACAAAATTTTAGCAGAGGGTTTAAAGGCCCTGTCAGTGTAACGCATGCATTACAACGTTCATTAAATATTCCTGCGGTACAGATATTGCACCATTTAACCCCAGAGTTATTGGTAAGTCGATTAAGAAATGCAGGTTTAAAGTTGCAATTTAGTCAATATGCAAAATCTAACTTATCCGTTATTTTGGGCGGAGTTGGCAGTAACTTAGAAACTTTAGTGGGTAGTTATACGGCATTGGCAAACAGAGGCTTGGCAGGGAAGGTTAGGTTGACTGACAATACTCCATTTCAACAACGTTATCTGTTATCGGCTGGTTCTGCCTGGATAATACACGATATATTAGCAAGAGATCGGTTCAGCCAACTCGCATGGAAAACGGGTACCAGTTATGGTCATCGGGATTTTTGGAGTATTGGTGTGACCGCAGGCTATACGGTAGGAGTATGGATTGGCCGCCCAGATGGAACGCCTTTACCCGGACATTATGGGGCAGAGATTGCATCCCCCTTATTGTTTTTGATTGTAGATGGGTTACCCAAAAACACGGGAATTAAAAAGCCGAGTTCAGTGATTAAACAAACGATTTGTTGGCCATTAGGGAAATCAATATCAGAAACTAAAGCTAATTTGTGTCATGAAAAAAAACAGGCATGGGTATTAAATAATAATATCCCGGTTACTTTACCAAGTCATGAAAAAGGGCAATGGGAAGCAAATCCAATCACTATCAAAATAAATACTAAAACAGGATTAGTGATTAATGATAATTGTAATGCCAAAGTAGCCACAGAAAAAGAAATCGCTTTATGGCCGTTAGCTGTTGAGCCTTGGACTGCTAAACATCATCAACGAAAAGCCCAAATTGGTCAATTTGATACAAACTGTAAACTTTCTGTTATTAATACCAGTAATGATTTTAAAATTGTAGGGTTAGATAACCATACAAAATTAAGGTCGGCAGGCGCGTCAAAAAAAATGCCTAGAGTGAAATTACAAACCCAAGGAGGACAAGGTAAATTTTATTGGTTTATCAATGGGTATTTAAAGTATACCGTGACAAACTCTGAAACCATTTTTCACTTGTTTCAATCAACAGGGGATTATCAAATTACAGTCATTGATGATTCAGGGCATAGTGATTCAATAAATCTGAGCGTTATTTAAGGGGATACTTCTATTAATAGCGCTATCGTTAATCAAAGTTATTTTGTGTACGAACTTTACTTCGCGTAAAATTAGCGCAATTCAATTTTTATCTTTGTGGAAAACAGCATGAAACAGGTTTTATTTTTAGTTTTACTATTAGGTTCAAACTTTTTATACGCGAAGGATGTGAAAAATGAGTGGCATCGAACAACCTTATCTGATGCGACTATTAAAAAAATTCAGCAAGCTCAAATTGAATATAAAAAATGTGTGATGACTGAAATGCAGAAAAAAGGATATTTAAAAATTGAATCGCGTTCGGCGACTGATGCAATTATTAAACAATGTGAAAAAGTGTTATCTAATATGCGTCAGGTATATCTTGATGCTGAAGTGCCAGCTGTTATCGCTGATCGTCATTTAAAGAAAATGCGTATGACCATTACCCGTCGTGTTTTAAAGCAATTAATGTTTGCTGAAGCCATGAACAAAGCGGGTGTTAGATAAATTCTTATTTATCAATTATGGCTCTGATTCACCTATGAAAACCCACTAAATACACACGGTGTTTAGTTTTTTGTATTTTTAAAATTAATATTATGAATAAATATTCAATAGATTTAACCTTAATGCCGACAACACTTGATTTGTGGCATGTTTACTTAATGGCAGCAGTGCTGGTTTTGGCCCTTATTTTAATTATTGTTTTATTATCGATGGTTATCGGTATGGCTAGACGTGCTAACAAAGCACCTGCTGAAGTCACTAAAACAGTTGAAGTTGCTGCTGAACCTGAAGTTAAAATTGTAGAAAAAATTATAGAAGTCGAAAAAATTGTACAAGCACCGGCTCCAGAACCGATTGTATTAAAAGAGTCTACACCCGATGCAGCTTTGCAACTATTAGGTTTATTACAAAAAGAAGCTCGTTTTATTGATTTTATTAAAGAAGATGTGAGTGCGTATGATGATGCTGATATTGGTATTGCCGCGCGAGTCGTTCATGAAGGCTGTAATAAGGCTATTAATGATTATTTTACTTTAGAAACAGTAAGAACTGACCCAGAGGGCTCTAAAGTGACTTTAGCAAAAGGCTTTAATGCATCTGAAGTACGGTTAACAGGCAATATTGTTGGAAAAGCACCGTTTACTGGAACATTGATTCATAAAGGTTGGAAAGTAACTAATATTCGATTGCCAAAGTTAACCGAAAACCATGATGCCAGCATTATTGCTGCTGCAGAGGTAGAGTTATGAATGGTTTGTTTGGGCATGTAAAGCAGAATAATGATTCGGAAGGGCAGGATAATAATCAACAGCCAAGTCATGATGAATCAGAGCAGAGCAATGAACAGCATGATAGTAGCTCTGAAGTTTCCGTGACAGAAAGCCAACCTAATGATCAGCCGAGTAAACGCTATTCAGTTGGGATTGATCTAGGAACGACCCATTGTGTTGTATCTTATGTTGAATTAAATGAAGATGATGAAATTATTCAGCATGTCATGGCGGTTCCACAATTAACTTCACCTGGTGTAGTGGAAGATAAAAAGCAATTACCTTCATTTTTATATTTAGCCCATGAGGCTGAAATTGCAGAAGG
>JALSLS010000466.1 GCA_026988195.1 Methylomonas sp. | reverse complement strand
CTGGAAGTAAATGAATTATCTCACCAACGTCTAACTGAGCTGGATAAGGTTAGGCAAACAGCTGAGACAGGTAGCAAATCGTTGCAACTTGCCGAACAAAGATTAAAACAGATACAGCAGTATAAGCGGGAAAAAAGCCTATTATCAGCGCAGCTAAAGAGTGGCGAGGAGCTTAAGGATAAATTTTCACTGCAAATAACGGATAAAACAAATGAAATTGATAAACTTAAGAGTAAGCTGATTGCTGAGAGATTGCAGTATGAGAAAGAAATATCAGCATTAAAGCAGAATGTTAAGGCCGAGGAAGTTGCAGCTGCAGAAAAACCTATTATAGAAATTATTGATCCACCTTTTGTTTTAACGCGAGGTGTACCTATGGTAACTTTGCGATCAGTGGTCAAGCAACGCGAAATAGTGGGCAAGGTAAAGGCACCCGCAGGGTTGCTGTTATTAACCGTTAATGATTTAAAAAGACAGGTAGGTGACAAAGGGCTGTTTAAGACACCTATAAAGCTGTTTGGAAAAGAAACGCCTATTCAAGTCGTTGCTATTGATAAAAATGGTAAAAAAGCCAGTTTGAACTTTGTGCTTTCTATGGAAAAAGCGATTCAAAGAGCTGCAAATCCCCCCGCTGCCCCCATCGTTAAACCTAAAAAAAATTGGGAACAGCTTAATTTTGGCAATTACCATGCCTTAATTATTGCTAACAATGATTATCAGAAAGTACCAAAATTAGAAACCCCCGTATTAGACGGCCAGACCATAGAGAAAATACTCCGCACTCAGTATGGTTTTAAAACAAAACTACTATTAAACGGAACGCGCTATCAAACTTTGTCTGAACTTAATAAATTAAGAGCAAGCTTGACCGAGGATGACAATTTACTGATTTATTACGCTGGGCATGGTGAGCTGGACAAAGTAAATATGCGAGGGCACTGGCTGCCAATTGATGCCGATAGTGACAATACAGCAAACTGGATATCAACAGTTGCCATCACAGATATTTTAAATTCCATGTCTGCTCAGCATGTCATGGTAGTTTCAGACTCCTGTTATTCTGGCGCGATGACTCGCTCATCTCTGGCCAGGTTAGATGCTGGAGTTACCCATAAACAGCGCAATGACTGGCTTAAGGCAATGTTAAAAGCAAGATCCAGAACAGTACTGACCTCTGGTGGGCTACAGCCTGTCATGGATGGCGGTGGTGGCCAGCATTCAGTTTTCGCCAAAGCCTTTATTGATGCATTAAAGGGTAATAGCCAGTTGTTAGAAGGCCAGGCACTGTATAGAGAAGTGGCCAATAATATAATAGCTATCGCTTCTGATTACGGTATTGAACAAGTTCCAGAATACGCACCTATCCGACATGCCGGACATGAGGCAGGTGAGTTTTTTTTCATCCCACAAAATAATTATAGGTAGGAGTCTATTATGTTGAAAGGTATTTTTTATCTCATAGTGTTAGTTTTTTCAGGTAATGCACTGGCTGTTGTTGGTTTTAATGGCTTACGGAATGACAGTGAAGCATTTGTAAGATCTACCTGTGGAGGGTTTGCTTCTAACGGGACGAGCAACAGCCTAGAAGCAGATCTTTTTGCTACCTGTGGCTCTATGGTTGAGTCAGTGAATGGCTTGCCTGGTCGCTCTGGCCCAACGGTTAAAAATAGAGCCTTAAGTGTTGATGAATTAGCAGGTGGGTTTCAAAACATGGTACCAGAAGAAACATTAGCAGCCACTAGCATTTCAGCCAATACATCCTCTCTAAATATATCCACCATTAACAGTCGTCTGGCAAAAATTCGTTTTGGCGGCGGCTCAGGTGATGATTTATTTTCTAGCACACGCATTGGTTTTTTTATTAATGGTATAGGCGGTTTTGGAGTAACAGATCAAACTAATGAGATGAATGCCAGTGATTTTGAAACTAAAGGCGTGATTTCGGGGTTTGACTATAAAGTAACTGAAAATCTTATTGTTGGGTTGGCAGGTAGCTATTCAAACTTTGAACTAGATTTTAATCAAAATAGTAATGTGTCTGGGGGAGGTATTGACTCTGACAGCTATAGCGTAACAGCCTATAGTAATTATGCGGTTGGCAATGCTTATGTTGAAGGTGTTTTTAGCTATGGCTGGAGTGAGTACGAAATTGACCGAAGAATTGTTATTGGCTCAAATACAGCTGTAGCAGCTATCGATAGAACAGCAAATGCAAACCCTGATGGTGAGCAGTTTTCAGTGAGTCTGGCTGGAGGCTATGATTTTCATACAGAAGGTTTTAGCTATGGCCCTTATGCTAGGGTTGCCTATTTTGAATCAACAATAGATGGGTATGATGAGACTGGAGCAGCAGGTCTGAATTTACGGGTAGGTGAACATAAATCCGATTCATTAGAATCTGTTTTGGGGTTGCAGATGACTCATGCCTTCAGTCAGTCATTTGGTGTGTTGATACCCCATGTGAAAGCAGAATGGCATCATGAGTTTAAAAACAGTCAGCGTTATTTTGATATTAGTTATGTGAACGATCCAAGAAGCAATATTTATCGTTCCGGTACAGGCACCCCTGACCGTAACTTTTTTAATGTTTCTGCCGGCCTTTCTGCTGACTTAAAATATGGTTTTCAGACCTTTTTTAACTACGAAACTATTCTAGGCCTAGATAATATTGATGCACATAAGTTTTCTGCTGGTTTACGCATGGAATTTTAAATAAAAAGGCTGTACAGCACTAATGTTAGGTTTTTGTTGATGAAATAATCTGCCTTTAGGAGCAATGATTTTATTTAATCCAAAAGTTATAGGGTATGCTAAGGAACGAAGCGCATCTTTAGCGTGTGATGCGCTTCGTTCCCCTGCACACCCTATAAACCTAGTTTCGGGTTTTATTAAATCCTCGTTCCTAAATGCCTTATTATTTTTCCTACACTAAAACAATGTAACATCGAGTATTTAGCCATATCTAGTTGTATTTTTGTCGTTTCTTCTGTAATTGCTGTTTTAATATCGCTCTATTATGTTCTAATATTTCTGCCCATCGAATGTTTATATCTGAATACCACCTTTGCTGGTATTCTTTATGTCTATGCGCTAACTTATCTAATGATAAAAGATCATAAATGTTGACCCAATTACCTTCTACTTTGATTGATAGATTAGGGTTAAACAAATAAGAACCCCGTTTAACACGCATAAATAGTTTTCTATTGGCTTTATCATCTTTATCCATTTCATTTTTTGACAAAATACTGGATAGATAAGCACGTTTTTTTCGACGTTCAGCTAATATGCTGTTAGGAATATTTTCTGTTGCATTGATAAAATCCTGCGTAGAAAATGCACCTCCCATATCCATGATTTTTTCTGGTAACGCACGATAAAACAATGCAATCATCATGTTGAGCATAAAAAACTCCATTTGATGATTATCAAGTTTAATGAGTCTGCCATCAACTTGAATGCTCATACTTGTTGGCTCTAACTCTTGGTAAATTTCAACTAATTTTTTTGTAGCATAACTTTTATCACGATCCGCTAGAGATAAAGCAATTTGAAAAGCAGTAAAGCCATTATCATCAACTTTTTCTGTCTCTGCCCCTTGCAAAAATAAAGCTTTAATAACCGCTACATTTCCTGTCCAGCTGGCAACCATTAAGGGGGTTTGGTTAAAGATATTACGGAAATCGGGCCCGAACTCGTTCACTTGCTTTAAGGCTGCATCTGGTTTTTTAAAGCTATAAGCGGCATAGTGTTTTTGTTGTAATAGTTGCAAGCCTTTATCTGGGTTTTGAGCAGGTTTAAAGTCTACTTTAATCAAATCATTGAGTAGATTTCTATCTTCATAAACCAAAGCGTATTCAAATAGTGCTAACTTGGCTTTTTTATTATTTTCAGACAGTGCTTTTTGCTTTAATGCCTCTAATGCATCCCCTGTAATGACTTGCCAGTTGGGTGTTTTTTGCTTGAGAATTTCTTCTCTAATGCGTTCAGCTTGTTCTTGCTTGCCTTGTAGTTCAAGTTTATGGGCTTCTTGTCGCCAGTCATCTAGGCTAGAGTTACTGTCAGCCATCTCCAAGCTAGGTTGGGCATGCGTTAGCCCAATAAGATTTAACAGCTGTTGCTTAGGGCTACTTTCTATCCAGTAGAGGTTTTTAATGGCTCTAGTTAATGCGACATAAAGTGAATTGACATAAAACTTATAAACTTCCAGTGATTTATCTGTTTTATCTTTAACTCTGGAAAACTTGATACCTTTTTCAAGGTCTTCTACGCTGACACCTTTACTAATTTCCCGATAACGTTGTTCTTCTTGAGATAAAAAATTGTAGAGGATTATATTTTCGTATTCCAGCCCTTTGGCTTCTTGGATGGTAAATACCAAAGGAGTACTAAAATGTTTTTGAGCAGAAGGCTTTTGTTCTTCTGTCATCACAATAACAGCGAAACGAGTGGAGGCTTTGGTCTTTTTATCTAACTCTTGTTTAATGTGATCATTATCTTGTAGGAAGATAACTTCACCTTGATTATGACCATTACTTTCAACCAAGAAATGACTTTCTTTATCAATAGAACCAAAGCGATTGTTTTTGATTTTTAATATCTTATTCGCTATTTCTGTCACTTGAGGCGAATTACGATAATTGGTATTTAAAATCCTAATCAGTTGATCTGATTGATTAAGATCCTCTTGTTTATAAAATAGGCTCTTTACTTTCGACCAAGAAAAAAAGTTTGGATGGACTATTTGGTTGGAATCACCACATAAGATAAAGTCATGTGCGTGATGCAATGATTTAATAATCAGATAAAGCTGTATGTTAGTTAGATCTTGAACTTCATCGACAATAACAAAATCATAACGAGCTTGTATTTTCTCTAAGTATTGGTGACTAATGATATTGCTGTCATAGAGCGTATTATCTTTTAAAAAACTCAGGTATTTTTCAAAAATACTGTAAACCGATTCTCGCTCTTCTTGTAAGAAGATTGATTCTTTTACTCCTAAAGCCAGATAATCTTCTTTAGTTAGCCAGCTTTTATCGGTCGCAGGCCCTGTTATAACACCCCGAAATTCTTCAAATAGTTTATGTGCATCTTTAAATTGATTGCCTTGTCCATGGCGGCTGAACCACTGCTGAAATCCTTTAAATGAAACAGGCTCACCTTCAGGTACCTGGATACTTTCAAGAAATTCTTGAAATGATAAAAAATCTACTTGCTGGTCTTCATTTTCATAGTGATTGGCATAATATAAGTCACGTGAATTTTTAACCAGATAATTAGATTGAGTAACATACAAAACATCACCAACAGCCTGTTTCATTTTTTCTAATGTGAGCGCTGTTTTCCCACTGCCTGCTGAGCCGATGATGACTAATGGTGGAGGTAGGCTATATATTGATTGCTGGCTTTCATCAAAAGAAATGATTTTGTCTAGTATATTGAAGTGCTTATGCTCTGAGTTCACATAAACTAAAGACTCTTGTTTAATATCTGCCACAGACTTTATAACAGGTATTTTATTTTCATCTATCGTTGCTGTCTGCTTGAGAAAACGTGACTTTTCATAGGCATGGTTTTTGATGTATTCCAAAATTAACGCATAAACTTGATCTTGATGGCGATAAATTGAAAATAAAATACGGTCATTGCGATTAAGCCTAGACCGATAGAGGTTATCGCCCACTTTTTTGACATCAGCTGATTGAAAATCATCCTTTTCCAAATATCCAACGAGTTTACTAAGACCCGTTATGCTTTTAGTGTTGAGTTCGTTATAGATAAGAACTTGCATTAGTATTCATTTCTCCAGCATCAATATTTTTTGTATTTTAACAAAATTGAACGCCCTACATTCACTCGATCGTCTAATTTTTAAATTTTTTATCCATTGACTCTTACTAAATCACCCTAAGGCTAGGGCAATCGGGCTTAAATTCATAGACAATAAAATCAATAGGTTAAAAACAGGAAAATCTGAAAAATATTGTTTTTCTAGTTGTATTAAAATTACACGACTAGCAAGCTGTTAATTTATATATCGTTTAAAAATTCAAGTCAATTTAAGCCCGATTATCCTGCCCTAAGGCTCGATGATTTAGTGCTATAGATATTGTTACAACACCAGAAAACACCATGAATGACTATCCCTTACTCATTATGCCTGAATTGTTTTTAACGCCAAGCTTCAACAAAATTTAAACAATCACCCACTAAAAGCCTGAGTACAGAGCGAATAGCTCTGTTATTTTGGAATGCTGGCTTTAGATGATTATTAGATTTTTTATGTATTGTCCTTCCAGGGGTTGAGTAATTCCACTGTACTTTGCTCCATATCTAAAGTATTTCTAGTTACAAC
>JALSLS010000465.1 GCA_026988195.1 Methylomonas sp. | reverse complement strand
ATGTGCAAGTGTCGCTTGAAGCAGGATGCTGGTTGCGACCATAGCCAGCTACGTAACGATTGAGATGGTTTGAGCAGGGATAAAAAAGCCAGTAAGGTGGGTGGGTTATTTGTTGCTGGTTGCCTAACTACCCACCCAGAGCTTGTGCTCTTAGTTCTTTTTTATAGGGTGAGTAGTTACAAATTTACTTTATTAAAAACAACACACAAACTGATAACACCAACTCCCAGTAATCACCTTGCTCTTGGCCTTTAATTTGCCTATCGGCTTTTGAACATAATAAAAGCGCTTGCTGTAATACCTGAATACCCATTCTAGAAACAGCATTACTGACTAGTTGCTTACGTTTATCCCATAAACGATTATTTTTTAGAACCATTTCTTTATTCTGCCCCTGATTAATCGCTATTTTTATATTAATCAACAGCCTAATTTCTCTAGACAAAGCCCAGACAATAACCGGTGGAGCTATACCTTCCGCTTTCAAGCCATTTAAAACTTTATTTGCACGCCCTAGCCGTCCTGCCAACATACAGTCAGTTAATTTAAACACATCAAACCGTGAACTATCTGCAACTACCTGCTCAACGGCCTGTTTAGATATGGCTTCACTCCCATATAAAATATATAACTTTTCTATTTCTTGAGAGGCTGCGAGTAAATTACCTTCAATCCGTGAAGCAAGGGCTTTTATGCCATCAACCGCTATTTGCAACCCTCTTTTTTGAGCTCGACGTTGTAACCATTGGATTAATGCCCCCCCTTCTAATGGCCAGACTTGAACAATAACACCCGCCTGATCCAATGCTTGGCACCATTTTGTTTTTAAGGTTGCTCCGGTTACTTTTGGGGCTGTAATAAGCAACAAATTATCTTCAGGCAATCGCTGACAATACTCAATTAAAGCTTTAGCGCCTTCTGTGCCCGGCTTCCCTGATGGTAATCTTAAATCTATTATTTTTTTATCGGCAAAAATAGACATAGAGTCAGCAGCTAGTGCCAATTCCCCCCACTCAAATCCGGTTTCTACCGAAAAAACTTCTCGTGTGGAATAGCCTGCTTTTTTTGCCGCTAACCGAATGGCATCAGCAACTTCACCTTGCTGTAAAGGCTCGTCCCCTGTCACAAAATAAACAGGTGCTAGCTTCTTTAAAGCTCCATCAAGCTGTTTGGTATTGAGTCTCACAATTATTTTTCAAGCTTCTCTAAGACAACACGTGAACGGTTAACAATAGAGCCTACGGCTTTACGATACATTTCATCCCTAATCACTTGTTCTTCATTGTTTTTACCTAAAATTTCTTCTTGATCATTGAAATAATCTTTATTAATTTCAATTCGCTGTTGCTCTGCAAGTACCTTATTTTCTTTATCCAGCAAGGTAAAATCGAACTGATAAATAAGTTCATATTCACTCGCTCTACCTGTTGGACTTAATGACATCACCCGCCTATCCATCCTTTCATTATCTATTTTCACTATAAGCCCTGCCAGTCTTGACTTATCAACAAGTTGCCCACCCGATGACTTTAGCGTTCTTCGCATTTGCTTTTTCAGTTGAGCTGACCCACCTTGAAGATAAATACTTTTTAATCCTTCAGGTAAATCTATACTTCCCCGCAATTGATAACCACACGCTGTAAGCATCAAAACAAAAGTGAATAGAAAAATATTTTTGAACTGAATCATAGATATACTAGTTTTTCATTGGAGCCTCTTATTGTACAAAAGGCTATAACAGAGACTAAAAAAACGCTAAAAAAGGGATGTGATTTTTTAAAAATACAGTCCCTTTTTTACTTATTACATTTTAAACAACAATATTAACCAAGCGTTTAGGAACAACGATTACTTTCCTAACCTCTTTACCATCAACAAATCGCTGAACATTTTCATCTGCAAAAGCTAGCTTTTCAATTTCATCTTTGCTTGCTGTTGCTGATACCATAATATTGCCACGCAATTTACCATTCACTTGTAACATCATTTTTATTGAATCTTGCTCTAGCGCAGATTCGTCTAACACAGGCCAAGATTCACTCACAATTGCAGTATCATGACCCAAATCAACCCATAATTGTTCACAAATATGCGGCGTAATCGGTGCAAGCATTAATAAAATAGCTTCTAGCATTTCTTGGCGAATAGCAAAGCCATTATCAGAATCATCACTGTCTTTTGACAACCTGTTGACCAATTCCATATTGGCTGCAATAACCGTGTTAAAGGTATACCGTCGCCCATAATCATCTGTTGCTTTTTTAATCGCCAAATGTAATTGTCGACGCAGATCTTTTTGCCCTTCTGTTAAAGAAGCCCTATCCAACTTAGGAATTTTCTGGTCTTTACCAACATGCAAGAATACTTGGCGCCATAAGCGTTTTAAAAATCGAAAAGAGCCTTCAACACCACTGTCGGACCACTCTAATGATTGCTCTGGTGGGGCAGCAAACATTACAAACATACGTACAGTATCTGCACCATACTGAGCAATCAAACCTTGTGGGTCAACCGTATTACCTTTTGACTTAGACATTTTGGCACCGTCTTTTAGCACCATACCTTGAGTCAATAATTTTTTAAAGGGTTCGTCCGTTTTGATTAAACCTTCATCACGTAAAAGCTTGGTATAAAAACGAGCATACAGTAAATGTAAAATTGCGTGTTCAATACCCCCAATATAATGGTCAACTGGCAACCAGTAATTAGCACTTTCGGCCAACATACTGGTGTCACTTTTCCCCGCATAGCGAGCAAAGTACCAAGATGATTCCATAAAGGTGTCAAAAGTATCGGTTTCTCTTCTTGCTGCCTTGCCACATTTAGGGCAGTCAACATGAGGAAATGTTGGGTGAGATGCTAAAGGTGATTGAGAACCATCTAAAACTACATCTTCCTTTGGTAATACAACGGGCAAATCAGCTTCAGGAACGGGGACTGTGCCACAGTCATCACAATAAATAACAGGAACAGGTGCTCCCCAATAACGTTGTCTTGAGACACCCCAATCACGTAAGCGGAAGTTAGTTTTCTTTTCGCCTTTTTTATCTGCTTCTAGTTTTTTAGCGATAGCGTCAAAAGCCTCTGCTGAAGATAAGCCATCAAATTCAGCTGAATTTTTCAACACTCCTTTTTCTGTAAAAGCTTGTTCAGAAGTATCATCAGCTTCACCTTCTGCACAGAAGATAACTTGCTTAATAGCTATGCCATATTTATTAGCAAATTCATAATCACGCTGATCATGTGCAGGTACTGACATAACCGCACCCGTGCCATAACCCATCAATACAAAGTTAGCAATCCATACCGGAACTTGTTCACCTGTTATAGGATGAATAGCTTTAACGCCAGAATCAACTCCACGCTTTTCCATGGTTTCCATCGCTGCTTCAGATGTTTCCATCACTTTGCATTCTTCAAGGAAAGCGGTTACTTCCGCATTACCTCTAGCCGCAGCAATTGCAACCGGATGTTCTGCAGCTACTGCTAAGTATGTCACCCCCATTAAAGTATCAGGGCGCGTCGTATAAATTCTAATCGCATCAGCATTGGCAACGGCAAAATCCATCTCCACACCTTCAGAGCGACCTATCCAGTTTGCCTGCATGGTTTTAACTTTTTCAGGCCAACCACCCAGCTTATCCAAATCTTGTAACAGCTCATCGGCATAAGTGGTAATTCTAACAAACCATTGAGAAATTTCTTTTTTCTCAACTTTAGTATCACAACGCCAGCAACAGCCATCAATGACCTGTTCATTAGCTAAAACTGTTTTATCCTTTGAGCACCAGTTAACAGGCGAGGTTTTTTTATAAACTAAATCTTTTTCTAACAGCTTTAAGAAAAACCATTGCTCCCACTTATAATAGCTTGGATCACAAGTCGCTAATTCTCTATTCCAGTCATAACCAAAACCTAATTGCTTTAACTGGTCACGCATATAATCAATATTGCTATAAGTCCAGTCAGCAGGATGGACATTATTTTGCATCGCCGCATTTTCGGCTGGTAAGCCAAACGCATCCCAGCCCATGGGTTGCATTACATTTTTACCTTGCATGCGTTGATAGCGGCTGATCACATCGCCTATCGTATAGTTACGCACATGCCCCATGTGTAATTTTCCACTGGGATATGGAAACATTGATAAGCAATAATACTTTTCTTTATCAGCCTCTTCAGTCGTATTGAACACACCAGACTTCTCCCAATTTTGTTGGGTTGCCTGTTCAATTTCTAATGGCGTGTAATTTTCTTCCATCCTACTCGTCTTTTTACGTACAAAAGCGTTAGAATACAGTACAGACGCTTAAATCTAAAGTGTATTTTAAGGAGAAACCAATGAGTGATAATAAATTTATCGAAGCATACGACCACCTGATGGAGAATTTGTATGAAATTATGGATGATACGCTCCATTCTGTTGCTGATGCAATGGAAATTGCTAAGGAAAAAACCAGTGAATTAGGTGGGCTTACGCAAGAAGAAATTAATGAGGTTGCTGACTTTTTAATGCGTGATATTGAACATGCAGCCAATTCAGAACCCGCCGTCAGTGATAAAAACTCACTAACCGAATGGTTTAAATTTGATATCGAACTATTAGAAAACTTTGCCTTAGATGCTTTTTCTAGTCTTGCGGATAAAACCCGTATTGAGCTAGCTAAAATCGAGAAACAGGCCAGCATATATCATGCCTATAAAAGTGGTGATATTGTAGGTCCTGGAACCTTTTCTTGTGACCAATGTGGCAAGCAAATAGCCTTTAAATCGACCAGTGAAATACCAGAATGTCCAGAATGTCAGGGAAAAACTTTCACCCGTAGTTGATATTACTGCTTCAAGGCTTATAATGCTGTTTATCTATTTGAACCTAATAAAAGTCAGTTCAGCGAGGAAATAATATGCGCAGGGTCATCTTCAATCAAAAGGGTGGTGTAGGAAAATCAACCATTACATGTAACCTAGCCGCTATTAGTGCAGTGGAAGGCAAAAAAACACTGGTAATAGACCTTGATATACAAGGAAATTCAACCCAATACCTGCTAGGTCATAAAATTGATGACGCAGACAAAACCATTGCTCATTTTTTTAAAGACTGTTTAGGTATTAGCCTTTTTGGTGGTGGTAAAGGTAGCATTGTTGATGCGATTCATGAAACGCCTTTCCCTAATTTATTTGTGCTTCCCAGTCACCCTGAGTTAGAAGCACTACAAAGTCGTTTAGATTCTCGCTATAAAATTTTCAAGCTAAAAGAAGAGCTAGAAAAATTAGAAGGTTTTGATGCTATTTATATTGATACCCCGCCTATTCTTAATTTTTACAGCCAATCAGCCTTAATTGCAGCAGAAAGGTGCTTAATCCCCTTTGACTGTGACACCTTTGCCAGAGATTCTTTATATACATTAATGAATTCAATTGCTGAAGTAAAAGCCGATCATAATGAGAACCTTGAAGTTGAAGGTATTGTGGTCAATCAATATCAAAAACAGGCAAATTTACCAAGACAACTGGTTGAAGAATTAATTGCAGAGGGTCATCCCGTACTGGAAAATAAAATATCCCCCTCGGTTAAGGTAAGAGAGTCTCACTCAGCCTCACAACCTTTAGTTCATTATGCACCGACTCATAAATTAACCGATGAGTACCGTGCTTTGTATGTTGAAATCAATTAAGCCTTAAAGTAACCGGTAACAAAAAACCTGCACAATCTGGGTGGGTTATTTATTGCCGGTTGCCTAGGTAGGGTGGGCAGAGTTCTTTTGCCCACCATTTTTAACAACCTGTTTCAATCAGCATAAAACCACACTGAGTCACTTTGGTGGGCAGAAAAGATTGCCCACCCTACAGGTTATTCACCATAGTCTATATTGTCATTTTGAATAAATTCAGAACTCCAGTTACTTGGATAAACACCTTGGTTAACATAACGGTGAAAGGTCGAATAAGGCCAATCTTTTACCTTTTGTACTAGGCCATGTTTAACAGGATTGTAATGAATATAATCCATATGCCGTTGATAATCGTTGTCATCACGGATTTGATGCTCCCAAAAACGTCGTTGCCAAATAGTCCCTTCCCGATGCTTTTGCTTTGAAGTATTAACCCATTCCGGTTTGTGTAATCTATGCTTTGCAGAACTTGTAAATCGCCTTTTAATACCATTCCAACGTACAGAAAAGTCATGGTCATTTCCTGGTAAGGTCCAAATACAATGAATATGCTCTGGTAGCAATACCCAAGCATCAATCGTAAAGGGGTAACGTTTACGAGTCTCTATAACTGCATTCCGTAACCAAATACGACAATCATCACCGGTTAAAAAACTCCGTCGCCGAAAAGTTACCACAGTAAAGAAGTAAC
>JALSLS010000464.1 GCA_026988195.1 Methylomonas sp. | reverse complement strand
CATATTGATATAAATTAAGCCATTTCTTTTGCTAATTTAAAAATCAGTTCAGCATCAAAAGTTTGTTTGTTATCTTCAAAAAGCTTGGCAATACAGGCGCGGTGTAAAGCCAATTTTAGGGTTCCAAAACCAATAGCCCCCCAGATAATTTTACCGTGACGGTCTACGCCTTTATCCAGCATTTCTGTGCCACCAATACCTAAAGGAGGCGTAGCATTAGCATCTGCAATAACTTCTAAATTAGGGTTGTTTTGCCAATGTTCTGTTTTTAATAATTCAATACCTGAAGCGCCTGTGGCTAATACGATATTAGCATCGGCAACAGCATTACCTCGTGCATCACAATCAGCGGCCTCAATAGGGGTTAAGTCAACATTGAAACGTTCTTTCATAGCAAAACAAGCTTCTTCTGCACCGAATATATGGCGAGAGGTGATTGAAACATCTGCGCCTTCAAGTGCAAGCATCGCTGCAGCTCGTTGGCCTACAGGGCCTGTACCGCCCAGAATAACGGCTTTTTTACCTGCTAATGGTGTACTGGTCGCGATTTTTGCAACAGCCGCTGCCGCTGTTGTATTGCTACCATTGCTATCCAGCATAATAGATACCTGAAACCCAGCAAAGAAATGTTTTTGTACCGCAAGGAATAGTTTTTGTCCAGCGGCCATGTTACTACCACCAATAAAAATAGCGGTGTTCTTTTTATCTTTGGGTGCCCGAGTAAAAATGGTTCCCTCAACCAGTGAGGAAATATTTTCAGGTGTTAATCCGCCATGTGTAATGACATGGTCAGCACCTCCATCATAAGCGACAACGGTGTCAAAAGAGGAAGGGTGAGTATCTGTATCAAATTGGAATAACAGTTTTTTCATTAATTTTGTGCCTAGCTATTTTAGTCTTCGAACGATATATACGCTCAACTATTATACATTAGGTGTAAGGATTTAATAACTTCCTAATTATGAGTGGTTTAACTAGAGGGTGCTGGAAATAAATAATTGTCCAATATTGGGTGGTTATTTATTTCCAGCTCCCTAGGCTGTTTTTTGCTATTATTAACTGACTTTTATTGTGGAAACAGGCTCGCGTGAAACCAATAACTTGCGTGATCAACAAAACATAGGATTACAAATGAAAACACCCGTAGATATTGCAGTTACCGGCGCAGCAGGACAAATTAGCTATTCACTGCTTTTTCGTTTAGCTGCTGGTGATTTATTAGGCCCTGATCAGCCAATAATTTTGAACTTGCTTGAAATTTCTCCGGCAATGGATGCATTAAAAGGTGTGGTGATGGAATTGAATGATTGCGCGTACCCTTTGCTGCGTAAGGTTGTTATGACCGATGATCCTAAAGTTGCCTTTAAAGATGTTGATTATGCTTTTTTAGTCGGTGCCAGGCCTCGTGGCGCAGGAATGGAGCGAAAAGATTTATTATTATGTAATGCTGAAATATTTTCAGTACAAGGTAAAGCGCTTAATGAGGTGGCAAGTCGGAATGTGAAAGTGTTAGTCACAGGCAACCCCGCTAATACTAACGCTCTTATTGCAATGAAGAATGCACCCGATTTAAGTCCATTTTGTTTTTCAGCGATGATGCAATTAGATCATAATCGATCTATATCTCAATTAGCTGAAAAGGTGGGCGTTACTTCCAGAGAAATATCTAATATTGTTGTGTGGGGAAACCATTCATCAACGCAATACCCAGATTTACATTATGCCAAAGTAAAAGAACAAAGCGCATTATCTATAGTCGGTGAGGAATGGTTTAAAAATGAGTTTATTCCAACAGTTCAACAACGTGGCGGTGCGATTATTAAAGCAAGAGGACAGTCTAGTGCAGCTTCTGCGGCTTCTGCGGCCATTTCTCACATGAGCACTTGGGTGTTTGGTACAGAAGAAAATGATTGGATGAGCATGGGAATGGTTTCCGATGGCAGTTATGGCATTGAAAAAGGTTTGATGTTTTCTTTCCCTGTTTCTGTTGTTAAAGGTTATGTCAATATTGTTCAGGATTTGGAGCTTAACGACTTTTCAAAACAAAAGTTGAAGGTGACGGAAGCAGAATTAAAACAAGAAAGAGATGCTATTAAGCATTTGTTTTAGTTTTTAATTTTCCATGGGAGTGGAAGCTATGAAAGTACTCTTTCTTTAACCTCCTACTATCTGAAGCAAAAAATCTGCGTTATAGCTTTGGGTATATGATCTTTAATACTCTGATTTCGGTCTATAGATGTCATTGAGCTGACATATTTAATTGTTATTTTATAGTTTTTCTTAGGCAGCTCGCAATAAATAACCTCCTCAGTCTGGGTGGGTTGTTTATTGCGAGTTACCTAAACATAACAACTATTTGATTGCTCACAATGACTTTAAATAATAAAAAGCTAGAATTTTTTTCCGTTGTTATTTTAACGCTAATCACTATCGTGTTCTTTTGGGATGGTGATTTAGATATTGGCTTAGCTTCTTTGTTTTTTGATGCTGGGAATATTGAGAATAATTGGCCTAAGCAGCAGTTTTGGTTGTGGGGGCTGCTTTTTGATATTGCTAAGCCCTTGCTACTTATATGTTTGTTATCTGCTTTGGTATTATTAATAATTGGTGTTTTTAATGAAAAAGTGGCTAAGTTTCGCTATCGCGCAAGCTATATTATATTGGTTATTGCCATAGGTCCGGGGTTACTGGTTAATTTGGTTTTAAAAGATCATTGGGGAAGACCTAGACCTCGAGATATTGTTGAGTTTAATGGGCAGTATAAGTATGTATCACCTAGCGTGATTGCAGAAACGGGTGGGAAGTCTTTTGTATGTGGGCATTGCTCTGCTGCCTACATGTTCTTTTCCTTTTACTTCATACTTAATAAGGGTAGGTCTTTAGTGTTGTGTTTAACCCTTTGCTATAGCTTTTTAATGGGAGTGACTAGAATGAGTGCTGGAGGGCATTTTGTTTCGGATATCTTATTATCTGGTTCTGTTGTGTTTTTTACTTGTTGGTTTCTTTATTATTATATTTTTCGAGAATTTAAACAGAAAGTAATTAAATTCCCTAACAAAGCTTAAGTGCAGGATGGCTAGACAACTTGGTCTGGCAGAGTGTTTTGTGAAAAATATGCTTCAAGATTATTCAAGACCTTTTCTCCCATAGCTGTTCGAGTGGCAATGGTTGCGCTACCTAAGTGCGGGAGTAACGAAATATTTTCTAGTTCTAAAAGCCTTTCATCTACATTTGGTTCACCCTCATAAACATCAAGACCTGCACCGGCAATACTTTTAGCTTTTAAGGTGTTGATTAAAGCTTGAGTGTCAACTACATCACCTCGGGCTGTATTGATTAAATGAGCCGTTGGCTTCATTAAATTGAACATTTGTTGGTTAATAAGGTGATGAGTGGAGTCACCTCCAGGGCAATGTAAAGAAACAAAGTCTGCTGATTGCATCACCTCTTCTATTGAATTGCAACGTGTTGCTTGTAAGGTATCAGTAATACTCTGATCTGCGGGGCTGGGTTTAAAGTAGATGATCTTCATACCAAAACCATGATGGGCTTTTCTGGCCATCGCTTGCGCAATGCGACCAAAGCCAATTAAACCTAAGGTTGCGCCTGTTACATCAGAGCTCATCATATGAGTCGGGCACCAGCCATGCCATTGTTTTGATCTGACTAGGCGGTCACCTTCTGCTCCGCGTCTGGCTGACATTAACAATAATGTCATGGCAATATCTGCAGTGCTTTCTGTTAAAACACCTGGGGTGTTAGTCATAATCAGGTTTTGTGCTTTTGCAGCATCTACATCAATATGATTATAACCCACGCCAAAGTTAGCTAATATTTTGCAACGTTTATTTTCTACATTAAGGACTTCAGCAGGAAAAGAGTCGCAAACCGTGGGGCAGACAGCATCGTAGTTTTGTAATGCGTGTTTAAACTCTTCAGCGGTTAAAGGCCTGTCGTCGAGGTTTAAGGTAACGTCATAACGTAGTTTTAACCTTTCTTCTACAGAGGCAGGCCATTTTCGAGTGATAAAGACTTTAGGTTTGCTCATGTTTTTAGAGGGGAAGCTTTTGTAGCCTTGATGAAACGAAGTGGAATCAAGGTTTCTATTTTGTCACTCCTTGACTTCGCTTTGCTGCATCAAGG
>JALSLS010000463.1 GCA_026988195.1 Methylomonas sp. | reverse complement strand
TTCCATCATACAGAGCAAGAGCTCTTTCTAGTATGTTTTCTAATTCACGGACATTGCCTGGGAAATGATAATGAATTAAACCTTGTACCGCCTTTTTTGATAAGGCTGGTTGTTGTTGATTATTATTGGCGGCTAATCTATTCAGTAAGTGAACTGCTAGTTTGGGGATGTCACTGCTACGGTTGCGTAATGCTGGGCAGACTAGGTCAATCACATTAATTCGATAATATAAATCTTGTCTAAACTCACCTTTTTCAACCATTAAACTCAAGTCTTTATGGGTCGCACTGAGGATGCGAACATTTGTTGATATTTCTTGTTGGCCGCCAACGGGGCGTATTTTTTTCTCTTGGATGACCCGAAGTAATTTGACTTGTAGAGCTAACGGTAAGTCAGCTATTTCATCTAAAAATAAAGTGCCCCCATCTGCTGCTTGAAATAAGCCTTGTTTGTCTGAGCTTGCGCCAGTAAAGCTGCCTTTTTTATGCCCAAAAAATTCACTCTCCATTAATTCAGCAGGAATAGCGCCGCAGTTAACTGCAATAAAGGAGGCTTCGTGTCTAGGGCTTTGTTGATGAATAAGCTTTGCTATCAGTTCTTTACCAGAACCCGATTCACCACTAATATAAACAGGAGCCTGGCTTCTGGCTACTTTGTCTATTTTTGAGCGAATTTCACGCATTAATTCAGATTCGCCCAATAATATGTGGCGAGTTCTTCGCTCTTTTTGTTGTTGAATGGGGGCGGATAGTTTTAAGGCGTTATTAACTAGATCCCTTAGCACGGTTAAATCAACAGGTTTTGAGAGAAAATCAAAAGCCCCTTTTTTCATCGCTTTAATGGCTATATCCATACTACCATGTGCAGTTATAACGGCAACGGGGATGGGTTTTGAGGTTTTTTGAATATATTCAACTAAGTCTAGACCATTACCATCAGGTAATTTCATATCCGTTAGGCAAAGGTCAAAATTATGCTCTGCTAATAGTTTCTTAGCTGAGGTGATGTTTTCAGCACAGAGCGTCTTAATCCCCATCCTATTAAGGGTGATTTCTAATAACTCCCTGATATCAGGTTCGTCATCAATAATAAGGGCAAACGGATTATTCATAATTCTATTTTTGAACTGTCAGCTTTGGGTAAGTTGAGTATAAAGCTACTTTTATTATCATGCGTTATAGCATAGCTTAATTTTGCTTGATTGAGTTCAGCTAATTCTTTTGAAATATATAAACCAAGTCCTGTACCTGAAGCTGAGGTGGTAAAAAAGGGTTCAAAAAGATGGTTAATTGTTTCAGAATCTATCGGTTTGCCATTGTCAAAAAAGCTAATACAAGGCGAACCTTTAAATAAATTGATTTCAATGACAACTTTTTGTTTTGAGTCGCCATATTTAAGAGCATTTGAACATAGGTTATCGAAGATTTGTTTTAAATGCCCCGTATCCATATAAACCCATAAGTCAGACTCTTGAGTGCTGATCTTAAAGTTATCTAATGAACTGCCCGTGTCATAGATAAAACCCTGTAGATAGTTTTCAACCCATAAATTAAGCTGTATTTTTTCTCTTTTGGATCGGTGTCTGCGAGAAAGCTGTAAAACATCTTCAATTATTTTATTCATTCTTAAGCAATGAGATTGAATAATTTCTGTTAAACGGATGTCTTCTTTATCTAGTGAGGGGGCTTCCGATAATAGTTGGTTTGCATGGCTAATCGCACCTAATGGGTTGCGTATTTCATGAGCGATACTAGCAGTGAGTCGACCTAATGATGCTAATTTGCTTTGTTGCAACTGTTGATTATAAAGAAAAGTATCCTCGATAATGATCATGTGGAAGGTTTCTTCCGGTGTTTTGATTAAGGAGAATCGACTATGAACTTGCTTCTGAGCGGGTAGCCCTATAAGCGAAAAGTTTTGTTGCTTATCAAGCGACCACAGCTTAAAACTATCGCTTAATTGGTCAGAAATGTCTGATAATGACTCAGGTGGAGCCTGGCAAGCATGACCCATAATATTGAGCGACGCCTGATTGTACATCTGTATCTCTTGTTTTGAGTTGCTAATGATAATGCCGGATTGTAGATTTTGAATAATATGACGATTAAGCTCTTCAAGGTTAGAAATTGTCTGTTGATGCTGAGAGGCAATTTTTTCTGATTGTTCTGTTCGTTTGGCTAGCGTATAAGACAAATAGGCAATGGTAAAGCAAGAAGCCCCTAGTATGCCGGCATAAGTAAAAAGCCTAGGAGAGTTATTAATTAAAATATCATAAATATGTTCGGATAATACCGAAAGGCTCGCGAGTGCGGCAAAAAATAAAGCGCATCGACCACCAATAAGTAAGCCACCTGCAGCAGTGGAAACGACAAGTAAGATACCTACGCCGCTACTTATACCGCCACTGGCATGCATTAATAATATTATAAAAATAATATCACCCAATATGACGGCTTGAGCTTGTAAGGAGTAGTTAACGATGCGTTTAAAGGCAAAGATCCCTGAGATTATTGAAAAAACAAAATAACTATGGCTGCTAATGGTATAAAGCGAAACTCCATGGTTTTTAACAATGGAAGTATCAAGTTGGCTATAAAACAAAATAATAAACAGGGAGGAGATGATAAAGCGGTAGATGAAGAAAATTTTTAATAAAGACCAAGCTTGTTCGGTAGGAATACCATAACCTTTAGAAAAAGGGCAGGGATAAATTGTATTTGCTTGATTGGGTGTCATAATGCTTAAAATTCGATAGAATGTGTGCAGATATTATTGTAAGGCAATTCATCAACTATACTGAATGTTATTTCAGCACCGCCGGAGAAAAAAATGAACATCCACGAGTATCAGGCTAAACAGCTTTTCAAAGTGTTTGGTATTTCTGCACCTCAAGGTAAAACTGTGACAACAGCAGATGATGCTGTTAAATCAACCCAAGATATTCCAGGGAATGCTTGGGTGGTAAAAGCGCAGGTGCATGCTGGAGGACGAGGTAAGGTTGGTGGTGTAAAGCTGGCTAAAAATACTGATGAAGTCAGGCAGTATGCTTCGGATATGTTGGGTAGTCGATTGGTGACTAAGCAAACAGGAAGTGAAGGCTTACCTATTGAATCGATTTTGATAGAAAAAACCTATCCGATAAAACGTGAATTTTATTTGAGCCTATTGGTAGACAGAGCCAGTGAGCGAGTGATGTTTGTTTCATCTACTGAAGGTGGAATGGATATTGAAGCGGTTGCTGATAAAACTCCAGAGAAAATAGTAACTTTATTGATTGACCCAGCTGCTGGGCTGCAACCATATCAATGTAGAAAGGTTGCTTTTGATTGGTCTTTGCAAGGGGCTCAAATTAGAGCCTTAGAAAAAATTATGCAAGGCATGTATCACTTATTATTAGAAAAAGATGCCAGTCAGATTGAAATAAATCCACTAGTCGAAACTGATGAGGGTGAGTTAATAGCCTTAGATGCCAAGATTAACTTTGATGATAATGCTGTGGCGTTACATCCAGATATTTTAGAGTATAGAGACCAAAGCCAAGAAGATGAAAAGGAAAATAAAGCCCAAGAATTTGATTTAAATTACATTACTCTGGATGGCTCGATTGGTTGCATGGTTAATGGTGCTGGGCTTGCTATGGCAACGATGGATCTGGTTAAGCTTAAAGGTGGCTCTCCTGCTAATTTCTTAGATGTTGGTGGAGGTACAACCCCTGAAAAAGTGTGTGAAGCTTTTAAGTTGATATTATCTGATGATCATGTAAAGGCTGTTTTAGTTAATATTTTTGGAGGCATCGTCAAGTGTGATGTGATTGCTCAAGGGATATTAACGGCGGTGGATGAAATCCATGTTCAAGTTCCTGTTGTGGTTAGGCTTGAAGGAACCAATGCTGAACAAGGCAGGGCGTTATTAAATGATTCTGATTTTGGTGTGATTGCCGCAGATAATTTGGCCAGTGCTGCAGAACAAGTCGTTATATTGGCTAACAAAGAAGGAATGGGCGCATGAGTATTTTAATTGATAAACAAACTAAACTTATTTGCCAAGGTTTTACAGGAAAGCAAGGCACCTTCCATTCTGAACAAGCGCTAGCTTATGGTACCCAGCTAGTTTCAGGTGTAACGCCAGGTCGAGGGGGGCAGACGCATTTAGGTCTGCCGGTATTTAATACGGTTGAGCAAGCTGTTAAACAAACAGGGGCAACGGCGAGTATGATTTATGTCCCTCCTTTTTATGCGGCAGATGCTATTTTAGAAGCGGTTGATGCAGGGATAGAATTAATCATTTGTATTACCGAAGGTATTCCTGTTTTGCAGATGCTAAGAGTAAAGGCCGCGATGGCAGGAACAGATGCTTTGTTAGTCGGCCCAAACTGTCCAGGTGTGATAACGCCAGGAGAATGTAAAATAGGTATTATGCCGGGTAATATTCATTTGCCAGGTTCTGTAGGTGTGGTTTCTCGATCGGGGACTTTAACTTATGAGGCCGTTCACCAAACAACACACGAAGGGCTGGGTCAAAGTACCTGTGTGGGGATTGGAGGAGACCCGATACATGGGATGACTTTTATTGATGTACTTACTCGTTTTCAAGCCGATGAACAAACTAAAGGGATTATTATGGTGGGTGAAATTGGTGGTACAGAAGAAGAAGAGGCTGCTGACTATATTAAAGAATATGTCACCAAACCTGTTGTTTCTTATATAGCAGGAAGAACAGCACCTCCAGGAAAAAGAATGGGGCATGCGGGGGCAATTATTACCGGAGGAAAAGGAACGGCTGAAGGTAAAGTGAAAGCCCTTAAATCTGCAGGTGCAGAAGTGGTTGATACACCAACACTACTGGGTGTGGCGATGAAGGCTGCTTTGTAGCCCAAAAAAACTTAGGGGGTTGGGGGCAAAACGTGCGCCCCAGCTTTTTTGTCTCTAGTTGGGCGCTGTATTAGTTAGGAATGTGCACGTTCCTAACTAATACAGCGCTCAGACTGTCATTCTTAATTTAACACCTTAACTTAATGTTAAAAATAGCTTTAGCTCAAATTAATTTATTGGTTGGAGGTATTCAGGCCAATCAAATTAAAATCATTCAAACAGCAACGCATGCGCGCGATAAACTAGCTGCTGATATTGTGGTTTTTCCTGAATTAACCATAACAGGATACCCGCCAGAAGATTTATTGTTACGCCCTGATTTTGTTAAACATGCAAACTTGGCCGTGCTTGAAATTGCTCAAGCGGTTCAGGGTATTGATATTATTTTAGGCTTTCCTGAGCAAAGTGAAGGTGACTTATATAATACTGCAGCGATATTAAGGAATGGAAATATTCTGCAGCAATATAGAAAAAGCGTATTACCTAATTTTGGTGTTTTTGATGAGCAACGCTATTTTAAATCAGCCAATGAAAACTGTATTTTTTTGGTGAAAGGTCAATCAATTGCATTGACCATCTGTGAAGATATATGGCAAAAAGGGTTAGTTGAGAAAAATAAGCAGGCAGGGGCAGACTTAATTATTACCTTAAATGCTTCACCTTTTCATGCAGGCAAAATCCATCAGCGAGAACAGATTGTTTGTCAGCAAGCAAAACAAGCTGAAATACCCTTGGTTTATGTTAATTTAATTGGGGGGCAAGATGAATTAGTGTTTGATGGAGCCTCATTTGTGGCTGATGCGCAGGGAGAGGTGATTTTTAGAGCTAAAGAATTTGAAGAGCAGATTTCTGTTGTTGAATTTGAAGGTAATCAGCCTGTAAAAAATACTTGCTCGCCATTGTACAATGAGATTTCAAGTGAATACAAAGCGCTAGTGCTAGGCGTTAGGGATTATGTGTATAAGAATGGCTTTAAAGGTGCGATATTAGGTTTATCTGGAGGAATAGATTCAGCTTTGGTTTTGGCTATTGCTGTTGATGCTTTGGGAGCGGAGCAGGTAGAAGTCGTGTTAATGCCTTCTAAATATACCCAAGATATGAGTAATGAAGATGCCATCTTAGAAGCTAAAGCTTTGGGTGTAAAACATCATATCATTGCAATAGAACCAGCCGTTACCGCTTTTACCGCTATGTTAAGTGAAGTTTTTACTGATACAACACGAGATGCAACTGAAGAAAATATTCAGGCGCGTTGTCGTGGTGTTTTGCTTATGGCTATGTCGAATAAATTTGGAAAGTTATTACTCACAACAGGTAATAAAAGTGAGATGAGTGTAGGTTATGCGACTTTGTATGGTGATATGGCTGGTGGCTTTGCGCCGATAAAGGATGTGCCTAAATTGTTGGTGTATCAGTTATCTGAATATCGAAATACCCTATCTGCTGTTATTCCTGAGCGGGTAATAACCCGGCCACCATCAGCAGAATTAGCACCTGATCAAATAGATGAAGACTCATTGCCACCCTATTCAGTATTAGATCCTATTCTAGAAATGTATGTGGAACAAGACAAATCTGCTACGGATATAATAGCG
>JALSLS010000462.1 GCA_026988195.1 Methylomonas sp. | reverse complement strand
GCTACTGCCTGTGCTGTTTGCATTGATGCAAACGCTAACAAACAGATAGTAAGCATACTTTTAAATTTATTAAACATAATTTACCTATTATTTAAAAGTTAATGTAATCCGTCCATAGCTATATAAAAATGGTAACACACCATTTTACCATTCATCAGTATGCTATACCTTCTTAGACAATGCTTTACTAGAAAGATTATCAAGGTACTTTTAATTTATCAGTCTAAAACTTCTAATAATTAAAGAAATAGAATGAACAAATAAAGCTTACGATGTTTTAATAATATCATATTTACACTATGACAGTTACCCTAACCCCAAAAAAACAATAGGATATGGCTGTTAAGCCTTAGGGTATGGGAAAGTAGCTATGTTTCTATTCAGCAGGGCCTGCCTAGTTTTTAAAAGGTTTATTTTGTTTTGCTAGATGTAACAGGTATGAGTGGTTGGCTATGAATTAGCCCCTTCTACTTTCAAGTAACAAATAAAAACAAGGCACCAGAATTAGAGTAATAAAGGTAGCAAATAACACCCCAAAAGCGAGTGAGACAGCCATAGGAATTAAAAACTGGGCTTGGGTATTACCGCTAAACATCATCGGCATAAGTCCAATAAAGGTGGTAAGTGAAGTAAGTAAGATGGCTCTAAAGCGGGCTCTACCTGCTTGTAATACAGCATTAAATAATTCTGCGCCTTGTTGTCTACAACGATTAGTGTAATCCACTAGCACCAAACTGTCATTGACCACTACACCGGTTAATGCCAGCATCCCTAAAACGCTTTGAATAGTAAGGTCTAGTCCTAATATCATATGACCTAATACCGCACCTATTAAACCAAAAGGAATCACCGACATGACGATAAAAGGCTGTAAGTAGGATTGAAACGGAATAGCTAATAAGGCATAAATAATAAATAAAACCAACACCATACCCAGCCCCAAACTCTTAAATGATGCGCGAGTTTCTTTTGCCTCACCTTCTTCTACAAATGAAACTCCTGGGTGATCTTTTAATATTTCATTAATAAACAGATCCATTTCTGTACGTAATATGGGTAATTGTACAACTTTCTGATCTGCATCAGCGGTGACATGAATGGTTCTATATCGTTCTGAACGGTTAATAACCGCAGGGGCGTGAGTAATAGTAATGTCTGCAACCTGTTGAATAGGGACTTCATTACCCTCTGCTGTACGAATTTTCATTGACTTTAGACTAGAATATGATTGGCGATCAACTTCTGGATAGCGAATATACACTTTAACCTCTTCACCATCCCTTTGCATGCGTTGCACTTCCATACCATGAAAAGCACCTCGTACTTGCAAACCAAGATCTTGACTACTTAAACCTAAAAGTTCTGCTTCTGGTTTGATTTTTAATTGGACTTGTTCTTTACCTTGAGAAAAATCATCACCAATGTCAAAAACGCCAGGGTACTCTGTTAGTTGTTTCTTTATTTTTGCTGATACTTTATTAAGCTCATCAAAATCATGACCTTTTAGCATAAAGTCGATAGGGTTGGCAGGTCTGAAAAGGGAGGCACTAAAGGTCAGTTTTTTAACGCCTGCAATAGGGCCAACTAGTTTCCGCCACTCTTTAGCCAGTTGTGTGGTACTAATGGGGTTACTGCGCATTTCTTGTGGAACAATCTCAAAACTGACACGCCCTTGATTGGGTTTTAAGCCCATACGAACACTGCCCTGAATACTCACAGTGGAGTAAACATTAGTAATGATTTTTTCACCTGGGTTTTGGCTGTTATATTTATCGCGTAAGGCTAATGCGGCTTTTTCTATGCGCTCGATATGACGGTTTGTGATTTCATAAGGCGTACCCTCGGGTAGTGTTAATTGCGATTTGGCGATTTCACTTTGTACCCGTGGAAAGAAAGTAAATCGTATCCAGCCACTAAAAATAGTACTGCAAATGATCACTAATACACTAAAAAACAGAGCCAGTGTCAGCCCTGGTCTTTTTAAGGCTTTGTTTAAAAAAGGCTGATAGAGCTGATTAATAAAGTAGTCAAGATAAAAGCTAATGTTGTCTTGTGCTCTTTTTAATAAAGGAAAGGTTTTCTCTTCTCGCATATGCTTAAGATGCGAGGGTAAAATTAATTTGGTTTCAACCAATGAAAGTATTAGAACGGGAATGACAATGGTTGGAATCATGGTGAACATTTTACTCCTTGCGCCTTCCATGGTTAATAGTGCGGCGAAGGCAACAATAGTGGTTAACACCCCAAAAGTGACTGCGGTAGCAACCTCCTGTGTTCCTTTTATAACCGCTTCAGTCGGGTCTTCATCAGTCCCCATGTGTTTATAAATATTTTCACCAGTGACAATGGCATCATCAACTACAATCCCTAAAACTAAAATAAAAGCGAACATACTGGTGTAATTGATGGTGACATCAAATATTGGCATAAAGGCAAAGGCACCAATAATTGATACGGGGATCCCTAGAACGACCCAAAAGGCCAATTCCATACGTAAAAACAGGGTTAGCATGATGAAAACTAAAACGGCACCTTGAACCGCAGTTTGTATTAATGATGAAATACGGTTGTTGATATATTTGGAACGGTCACGCCAGTATTCAATTGAGACGCCTGGAGGCATTCTTGGCTGTGCTTCAAGTAGGTAATCTTTTACCTGTTGGGAAATTTTTAAGGCATCTTGATCACCTAAGCGATATATTTCTATCATCACCGAGGGAGAGCCGTTAAAGCGAGATAGGATAGGCAGGTTAACAAAGCCATCATGTATTTTTGCTATATCACCAATGCGCAAGCGAGTACCATCGGGGCGCGTTTTGATAACAATATCCGCAAAATCAACGCCCTTATATAGCTGGCCTTTAGTACGGACTAAAAATTCGTAATCCCCTGTTTTAATTGCTCCAGCTGGAAGGTCAATTGATGAGCGTCTAATAGCGTCAGCTAAATCAGCAATACTAAGCTCATATTCGCGTAATTGCTGCTCAGAAACTTCAATTGAAATTTCAAAAGGTCTAATGCCAGTAAGGTCTACTTGAGTTACATCAGGCAAGTTGGCAATTTCATCCCTTACTTGTTTGCCTAAGGCGCGTAATTCGGTTTCTGGCAAATCGCCGCTGACAGAAATACTGATGACTTCAAAGCGCCTAGACATAACCCCAACCTCAAGGTCTTCTAATTCGTCAGGAAAGCTGTGTATAAGGTCAACTCTGGATTGAATGTCAGTCATAACTTCTCTGTATTCAAAACCATCAGCAGATTCCATGGTGACAGAGCCACCACCTTCACTGGATGTGCTGCGTAACTCGGTTATTCCAGGTAAATCATAAATAGCCTCTTCAATACGGGAGGTTACTGATTTTTCTATATCTTCTGGTGTGCCTCCAGGGTAGTTAAATTTAACAAACAGGCGGCTGCGCTCATATTGTGGTGATGATTCTACAGGCACCATGGTGAACATAACGACAAGACCACTAAGGACAATCATGCCCATTAGCAGGTTGGCCGCTACATCGTTGCGTGCAAACCAGACGATTAATGAATTCATATTGCTAGGTTTTCTTTATATAATTAGGGGTATGTCACTCAGTTAAACAACAAGATAGGGTGTGCTGAGGAACAAAGCACATCTTATGTATTCTCTTAGCTCCCCATTGCTGGAGAGGGCTAAAAGCAAGCTTATTGTCGTTTCCCTTCCCCTTTTTTATGCTTGTGACCTTGTTTATCTGCTTTAGCAATATCAGAAGCTAGTTTTACCTTGGCATTATTTGCGGCAAAAGGCACATAAGTGACACAGAGTTGTTCTCCTGCCGATAAGCCCTCTTTAACTAATAAGCTGTCTTGTGTTTCCCATAAAACTTTAATAGTTTTACGTTGTAAACGGCTTTCCTTATCAACCACCATAATAGTATTATTTCCTTGTACCGCAGTACGAGGAACAGCGTATACATTTTTAAGTATTTTCCCTTGAATATCCGCTTTTACAAATTGCCCAATTTCTAGTGGTGGCCTATTGTCGCTATGACGTTGATAAGGGTTATCTATCTGTACAATGACAAAGACTTGACGAGTGGCTCTATCAACACTACCTTCAGTTCGAACCACCTTACCTTTCCAAGCATATTTTTCACCGCCAATGGTGGCATAAACTATTGCTTCTGGGCCATTGTATGGTTTGTTCGACTCACCACGATAAGAGCGTGGTAAATTAATCATACCTCGCTGTTTTTCAGTGATGGGTAATCGAACCTCAACGTAATCAATAGCAAAAATTTTAGCCAGTGGATTTCCAGGAGAAACATACTGGCCTCGGTCAACAAATTGTTCCAGTATACGGCCAGCATAGGGCGCTTTAATATGTGTGCGTTTTAAATCTAACTCGACTCTTTGCAGTTGGGCTTTAGCCGAATCAACACCTGCCTGTGCTCTCGCCAGTTGAGGTTTACGCAAAACAAGGTCAGAGGGTACTTCAGTTCGCCCGAGTCTTTTCCAGTTATCTACAGCCTGCTCGGCTTGCGCTTGTTCTTCTTTAAAGTTAAACACAGCTTCAGATAGTGTTGCCTGTGCCGATTTTATATCTAATCTATAATCGGTTGAATCAATGGTAATTAGGGTATCACCTGGTTCAAAAAATCCCCCGGGACGAAAGTTGGCAGATACTTTAATAATTTCACCTGAGATACGCGGAATCAAAGTCGTTGTTGTTCTCGGTTCCACAATACCTTGGGTATTAATAAGCACGGGAAAGTTTTGGGCTGTTAATTTAACAGTTTCTACTGTTAATGTTTTTGGATGAGAGGGTCGACGTTTGGCTGCTGGTTTATTAATGTAAATAACATAGGCAATAAGAAGCGCCAGAGTGATGATGAGTAGAGGGAGTAGCTGTCGGATTAATTTCATTTTGAAGTTGGAGTAAGTACTGGGCCACCAAGAGCCAAATAAAGGTTTACGCGATTTTGCAGACGTTGTTTACGTAACTCAAGTAAGTTGTTTTCAGAATCAAAAGCTCGACGCTGCGCTTCCAGCAAAGTAATAATTTCGGTCAGGCCGGTAATATAATTATCTTCAGCCAAGCGTTCAGCTTCATTAGATTCAATGGTTTCAGCTTTTAATAGATCTTGCTGCTTTTGTAACCATTTTTCTGCAGCCATAGTGGTTTCAACCTCTTGAAAAGCGGTTAAAACAACCTGAGCATAATCTGCGGCGGCCTGTTTAACGCGTGCTTCGGCCTGACTACGCTCTGCAAACAATTGTGATCCATGAAATAGTGGCTGAGTCAGGTTGCCTGCTATATTCCAGATTAAGAATTCAGGGTTGAAAATGTCAGCCATTTTTTGGGTACTGGTACCACCACTACCACTGATTTGTATGGTGGGAAGCATATTTTTTCTAGCCTTTATCATGCGCTGGTCAGTAGCAAAAAAACGTTGTTCAGCAGCAATAATATCGGGCCTACGTTCCAGTAAACTTGAGGGTACGCTGTTTGGAAAACTTTGAGTAACAACGGGTAGCTGTTCAGGTAACTCAAGGTTTGCTGATGGGTAACGACCTAATAAGGATTCAAGTATTCGGGTGGTTTCATCCTGAATTTTAAGAAAGTTCTGCTTACGACCTTGTGCATTTAATAAACTACTTCGTGCCAGACGCACATCAAGTGCCTGATAAAGTCCTCTATCATAACCACTCTCAATAATAGCTAGAGCATTCTGAAAACTAAGGATGGTTTTTTCTGCCAGCTTAACCTGTTGTTTAGCGACAATGGCATCAAGCCAGGTTTTGGTAATATTAGCCGCTAAAGAAAGTTGAGCCGCATACAAATCAGACAGGGATGCCGCTTGTTCATGCTGAGTCGCCTCCAATTCATTACCAAGCTTATACCAAAGGTCTATTTCCCATATAAAATCAAGCCCAAAGCCAACGTTATTAACCCGATTGGAAGAGACAGAAAAACCTGCGGCATTATTTCGCTGGTTTCTACTGGATTTAATGCCCGCATTTATTTTTGGTGAAAAGGCTGACCATGATAACCAGGTCTGGTTGTCAGCAATTTCAATACTGGCAATTAAGCTTTGTATACTCGGGTTCTGCTTAAAAGCTTCAGTAACCAGAGTCGTGAGCTGAGGGTTCGAAAACTCATCTAACCAAGGGCGTACTGAGTCCTGTTTCTCAATATTTGCTGATAACCATTCCTTTGGTATCTGTACTGTTTCTGGTGCAGAATCAGTTGGACTAAAATAACTACAGCCAGGAAGTATTAAGCCAATAGACACAATGCATGGAAGGGTTAGTAAATAGTTCTTTTTATTTTTAAATGGCATGATTATCTTTTTAATAACGCTTTGTCTTTAATACTGAACCTTCGAGAAAAGCTAAATAAATCTTCTAAAATCATATAATTAATAGGAATCAGTAATAAGGTAATAAAGGTGGCAAATAAAATACCAAAGCCTAGTGAAACAGCCATCGGAATTAAAAATTGAGC
>JALSLS010000461.1 GCA_026988195.1 Methylomonas sp. | reverse complement strand
ATTAGGCTATCAAATGTAAGTCTATCTGTTTTAATCTCAAAGGGTGTGCTCATGAGGAGTTTCTCCTGTATTTTTCTTAATTGTACACCCTATTAAGAAATAATAATGCGTCTCACTAGCATATTTAGAATTGCTGATAAAAGCATGGCTGATAAGTCTAATTACGCTTTTGTGTTACGCAGAGTAAATAGTGATAGTAGGGCAGTGCTAAAAAGCCAGAGAGGGGCTGGAAGTGGCGTTGTTAAAATAGGAATGGTTATTGTTTCTGATGTGTTAAATGACCCAGAATGCCAGTTATATGATGGTTCAGGGTGATAACTAATTGAATGATAAGAAAGAAAAGGTATTATTAACTGGCCTTCTAATGCAACAGGGTTAGGGTAATGACCCAAATTTTCAGAACTAAAATCAACATGACCTTCTTTTCCTTTCAAATAAAGAGCAGAACTAAAAAGAGTTCCTGTTACCTTCAATTCACCTTTTTTTGAATTAAGTATCAGTTTTGAATTGGGTGATAATTTCAAGTCGCCCCCAATAAAAATATCCCCTTCACTAATAATTTCAATCAGGCTGTTTTCTGGTGCAAAATAATTTAGAGTCAGTCCTTCATTTAATGTGAAAGTATCATAATGAAAGGTAGTGTCACCCGTAAGGTTAACAATGACATCTTCTAGTGGGTTAAATACCGTTGCTGATACAGAAAAAGGCATTAGCAGTAGATTAATAAGTATGACTTGAAAAAACAGCTGGATAATTTTTAATGACATGGTTTTCTCCAGAGGCGCCAAAATCGATGGGCTAGCAATAAAGGTAAGTGGCCTTATTTTAGCAAAAAAATGTGACATTTTTGTTTCATTTTTGTGACGCCATTGTTTGGGGTTTCTTGGTGTATTTTAAGAGTATTAGAGTAGGCTGTCGAAAAAATCTGTTTATGAGTCATATTATTCCCCTGATTATTAGCTACAAAATAAAGAGAACTCATAGGATGTGCTGAGGCAGGAGCCGCATCAATAGCCGTCGATGCGCCTCCTGCGTCGGTACATCCTATAAAGTTGATATCCATAAACTAGGAAAGTAAAGTATGTATAAAGCGGCTGATAAGTCTACTTACGTTTTTGTGTTACGCAGAGTAAATAGGGACAATAGGGCAGTGACAAAAAGCCATAGAGGGGCGGGAAGTGGGACGATTGTTGGCAATTTGATTGTTGTTAAGTTAATAGGTTGAAGGAATATAGTTCCTGGGTTTATAACTAATGAACCCGTATTTAATATTATATTTTCTCCTGTACCCGAAACCAGAATGGAACCTGCAACTCCTGTAGTTGACAGCATGCCACTCCTTGATAGTATGGCACTTCTAGATCCTGTGATTGACAGCATGGAGCCACTAGTTCCAGTCGTTGATAGTTTAGTATCGCCAGTAGCTGACAGCATGGCACCATCTGATACAACAATTGTGTTTGCTACTAAAGAAAGGTGGTTAGCGCTTATTTTACCCGCCACAGTGAAGGAGCCAGATATTGAGGTAAATGAAAGGGTAGTGTTATTATCCAGCAGTGTGCTTATTTCTCCTCCAATAAAAATATCCCCCTCACTAATAATTTCAATCAGGCTGTTTTCTGCTGCAAAATAATTTAGAGTCACCCCTTCATTTAATGTGAAAGTATCATAATTGAAAGTAGTGTTACCCGTAAGGTTAAGATTGACATCTTCTAGTGGGTTAAATACCGTTGCTGATACAGAAAAAGGCATCAGCAGTAGGTTGATAAGTATGACTTGAAAAAATAGCTGGGTAATTTTTAATGGCATGGTTTTCTCCAAAGGCGCCAAAATCGATAGGGTTAACAATAAAGGTAAGTGGCTTTATTTTAGCAAAAAAGTGTGACATTTTTGTTTCATTTTTATGACACTTCGGCCTGGGTTTTCTTGATGTGGTGGAGCAGTATTAGGAGAGGTTTGGGTGAATAGTTACATAAATAGAAAAATAATTACCCCCCCCCTTCTGAATTGATGGTAAAATGGAAAGTTGTTATTCACTTACTTATATGGAAATAAATAACTTTAATGTTTTACGCGAAAATAGAAAAAAACCTACTGAATATTTTTTTTTTGCTTTGTTTATTAATTATTAGCTCCCACACTTTAGCTAATGATAGGGATTATGAGTTTGCATTAAAATTAGCTCGTGAAGGAAATACCGAGCAATCAATCAATATTTTTCATCAAATTATCGCTCAGAACCCAAATAATTTACGCTATCGATATGATTATATTTTAATTTTAGGTTGGGCTAAAAGGTATGATGACCAATTGGCTGAAGCGGAAAATATTGAGCTGTCTAAAGCTCCCGCTTATGTGCTTGAAGCTGTTGCCAGAACTCATCGTAATAAAAAACAGTTTAAGCAAAGTGAAAAACTATACCGCTTAGCCATACAAAAAACACCGGATAGAATTCAATCCAAAATTGGTTTGGCTCAAGTTCTGACAGACCAAAGAGATACTGATAAAGCTTTAAAAATATTACTACCTTTAAAGCAACAAAACCCACAAAATATTGATGTATTTTTTGCACTTGGGTATGTCTATGAGACTAAAAAAAGTTGGTTTATGGCGTTAGCGAGTTATGAACGGATATTAAACATTAATCCAGAGCACAGGGAAGCTAATAGAAACCGTGTTTTTATTTTGGATAAAATTGGTGCATACCCCATCGCAATGACTGAAGCGAAAAAGGTGGCTAGATTATTTAGCAAACAGGAAATGGCTAAAATTCGCTGGAATAGAGCCGCCTTTATGGTACGTGGAGGGAAAATAGGCAAGAGGGATGGCAGTCCTCGATTTAAAGAAATTGATCAAGCGATAGCGCATATTAAGGAAAATATTGAATTTGCTAAAACAATGCCAGAAAAAGCCTCAAAAGGTTGGCAAACCAGAGCTAAGTTTGATTTGATTGTTGCATTACACGATCGCTATAACATGCAACAAGTGGTCAAGCAATACCTTGCATTGAAACAACAAAATACAAACTTTCCCGCTTATGTATTATTTCCCGTTGCCAATGCTTATCTTTATTTGCAAGAACCAGATGAAGCGAGAGATATATATCAGCTTGCGCTAAAGAAAACAGAAGGCCAGAAAGAAACTGACCAGATTTTTTATGCCAAGATCTCTCTATACTTTGCCTTTCTTGAAGCGGAGCAAAATAGTCAGGCAACAGCTTGGGTTGAAAAACTTGCAGCCAGTGAACCTGTCAAAGTTAGCTATAGAAAAAAAGGCAAAAATCCTGCAAGAAAAAAAGATAACTCTCGAAAACTGACAGTAGAGATGCTACTGGCTATGGATCGCGCTTATAACAATGATTTACAAAGCGCACAGAAGCGTTTGGAAAACTTGTTAAATATTGCCCCCTATAATCAAGATATTAGAAATTCATTGGCTAATGTTTATTATTGGAGGGGGTGGCCAAGAAAGGCGGAGAAACTTTATCAGTTAGCGATGTTACAAGAGCCTGAGAGCAATGAAATTCAGATCAGCCATATTCGAAATCTAGTAGAATTAAAAAAATACCCAGAAACTGAAGCAGAACTTGAACGATTAAACGTTACTCTTTCACATCATCACGAATTGCAAAGACAAACTAAGTTATGGGAGATCTATAATGGTTGGGAATTTAGTTTTGAGGTTAATGGTAGTGAAAGCTCAGGTTCGCAAGAAGGTAGCAGGGATTTTAGTTTTGAAAGTTATTTGTTCGCAGCCCCCATCGCTTATAATTACCGACCTTTTCTACATTATAAATGGGCTGAAGGCTTATTTCCTGAAGGCAAGGGGAGTTCACATCGAGAGGGTGTGGGGGTTGAATATTCAATACCTGATTGGTTGATTACCGCAGAAATGCATCACAATATTTTTGATAGTGATCGTTTTGGTGGGCGGATAGCCGTTGAATATGCTTATGATGATTATTTGAGTTTCTCCTCAAGTTTTGATTCTTTAAGTGTAAACACGCCATTACGGGCATTAAGCAGTGATATTTATGCAAAATCATTTGATGCGGGTATGAATTATCGAATTTCAGAGACCAGACAATTCAGCTTAAGTGCTGGTTATATGAATTTTAGTGATGGTAATGATCGATATAATGTTTCAGGATCTTACTACGAACGCTGGTTTACCAGCGCCCGCTATAAATTTGCCACTGAGTCTGAAATATATCATTCAGGAAATAATTCGGATGAAGGTCCTTACTTTAGCCCCACCAAAGACTTGTCTTTTAGTGTGGCTTTAAAAAACGAATACCTGACTTACCGAAATTATGGCTTCACTATGAATCAAAATCTTAATATTAATGTTGGGGGGTATTGGCAAGAGCGTTTTGACACGGGTTATATTGGAACTATTTTATATGAACATCAGTGGAATGCATGGAATCAAGCTAATATAGCTTATGGTGTTACAGGCTTTAGTCGACTATATAATGCCGCTCGTGAAAAAGGGTGGGAAGCCTATTTACGCCTAAATTGGAGATTTTAAAATGAATAAATTATTTTGTTATACCGTTCTAATTTTTTTATTAATAAGTTTGCCCGTTAAGGCAGCTAAAAATGAGTTTATTTCTTTATGCTATCACGATATTGTTGAGGGGTTGACGGATAAACTTGATGTCGATCAAATGGCAGTGGGAACAGACAATTTAATCGCCCAATTTTCTTGGCTAAAAAAACATAATTATAATGTTATCAGTTTGCAAGATATAGTGGATGCTAAAAGCGGAAAAAAACCGCTACCAGAAAAAGCGGTTTTAATTACTTTTGATGATGGCTATCTTAGTGTTTACAAATACCTTTACCCACTGTTAAAAATGTATGATTACACTGCTGTAGTCGCTGTTGTTGGTAAGTGGTTATCATATAAGCCAGGGGAGACAGTTACCTACGGTGATCATGATGAAAAACCTAGAGATTTTTTTCTGTCTTGGGAACAGCTCCGAGAAATGCAGGGTTCAGGCCATATCGAGATTGCGTCACACAGTTTTGATTTGCATCATGGCGAGTTGGGTAACCCACAAGGTAATGTGCAACCTGCAACAACAACACGTATTTATAGCAAAAAAACAGGGCAATATGAAACGGATCAAGAATACTTCAATAGAATAAAAAATGATTTAAAAGCCAATTCAGACCTCATTGAGAAACATACGGGGGTTCGTCCTCGGTCGATGGTTTGGCCTTATGGTGCTCATTCCAAGCAAACCAATAAAATTTCGGAAGACCTTGATATGCCTATTACCTTGACCTTAAAGGCAGGTAGAAATACCTTGGTTGATTTGTCTGAGATTCGTCGTATTTTGGTAATGAGCAACCCAACATTAAGTGACTTTGTTTACGAAATAGAAGAGGAAAATCCTCAGGAAACTATTGTACGAGCGGTTCGAATCAGTCTGGATGATATTTACGATAAAGACCCGAAAAAATTTAACCAAAATTTTGACAGGCTGTTGGATAGAATCAAAGATATGAGCATTAATACTGTGTATATATCTGCTTTTTCTGATTTAGATAATGATGGCTATGCAGAAGCTCTATATTTTCCCAATAAATATTTGCCGGTTCGGGGGGACATATTAAACAGGGTTTCCTGGCAGATAGAAACTCGAGCAGGTAATTCAAATCATATCAACGTACATATGGTCATGCCAATTACATCATTTAAAAACCAGCATGGGCTTTTAAGTGAACATGACATTATTGAGATCTATGGCGATGTGGCAAAATTTTCTTATACGGAAGGTTTGTTATTTGTTGATGAAAACGGCTATGGGTCGGAGGGTTTTGTAAAGAAGTTAGTTGATCAAGTTAAGTATTATCGTTCCCGGGTAGAAAAAACTGCTTTATTATTGTCTGACCAAAAAGTAATTGATGCTGTAGGTCAAGCTGATTTTTGGCCCAAATTACAACGTGATTATGATGGTTTTGTTATTAATGTTGACCGATTAAATCAATCATCAGAAAAACATTTAGAATCTCTTTTACAGGCATTACCAAAAGAGAAAAAGCTAAAGAATTTTGTATTTGAACTTCAAACGGTTGATAAAAAAACGGGAGCTAAAATCCCTGAAGATATTTTAAAATCAGGAATTGATCTTTTACAAGAGCGTAAGGTTATTCAACTTAGCCATTTTCCTGATGATGTCCCCGGAAACCATCCTCCACTTGAACTAATAAAATCTAAAATTTCAATTCGTGACTTCCCCTTCGAGGAAAGATAATGCCAGATTTTATTAGTATTGTTGATGGTGTTTCACAGTTTGCCCATGCCGCCTTTATCAACGTAAACCTGGAAAATTTTTTTCGATGCTTATTTTACTTTGCCTTTTTTTATCCAGTTTTTATGTCTTATGTTTGGATTACTGGGGCTTTGGTCTATTGGTGGCGGCGAGAAAGAGGTAAAACGCATACTGTTGATTTCCCCCCAACACTTTCAGAATACCCAGGTGTTTCTAT
>JALSLS010000460.1 GCA_026988195.1 Methylomonas sp. | reverse complement strand
AGGCGCTGTGCTTTTTCCTGTTGGATTCATTATGTTGTATTTAATGAAGTTTGATTTGCTGACAGGTGTTTTTACACTGGTACCGCTTGCTCTGTTAGATAAGAGACCAGGGGTTACAGTAAGTCAAGTATTAAGAAATTGGGGTTTAGTCTTTATAGGTAACTTTGCAGGCGCTTTAACCGTCGCCTTTATGATGTCCTTTATTTTGACTGTTGGTTATAACACTGATGGTGGCGCTATCGCAGCAAAAGTAGGCTCAATTGGTGAGTCTAGAACTTTAGGCTATAAAGCTCATGGTGTTGGTGGCTGGTTCACTATTTTTATCCGTGGCATGTTATGTAACTGGATGGTTTCAATGGGGGTTGTAGGGGCAATGATTTCTACGTCTGCAACGGGTAAAATGATGGCGATGTGGATGCCCATTATGCTTTTCTTCTTTATGGGGTTTGAGCATTCAATTGTAAATATGTTCTTATTTCCATTTTCTATGATTATGGGGGGAGACTTTACCGTGATGGACTATTTAATCTGGAATGAAATCCCAACGGTATTAGGAAATATGGTCGGTGGTTTTGTGTTTGTTGGTCTACCCTTGTATTACACGCATGTAAGAATGAGTCCTGAACGTAATTTAAAATAAGTTTATCTTCAGGAAAAAAGCCTTAACCTATTTTAGGCTAAGGCTTTTTTATGTCAGGTACTTAAACACTCTCAATGAAGGTTAAATTATGCCTAGTCAATTAAAAATTTCTGTAGGGCAATATTCTGATAAGGGCCGAAAGAAAAGCAATCAGGATTTTCATGGTGTTTTAATTCCTGAAGAGCCTCAATTAAGCTCAAAAGGTATCGCAATTGCTTTAGCTGATGGAATCAGTAGTAGTCATGTTGGGCATGTTGCCAGCCAAGCAACTATTACTGGATTTTTGGAGGATTATTTTTGTACCTCAGAAACCTGGTCAGTCAAAAAGTCAGCACATCAAGTCTTAAGTGCGACCAACTCTTGGTTGTATTCTCAAACTCAGCAAGGCCAGTATCGTTTTGATAAAGATAAGGGCTATGTTTGTACTTTGAGTGCGATGATTATTAAATCAACTACTGCACATATTTTTCATTTGGGTGATTCACGGATCTATTGTCTACGGAATAATGCTTTAGAGAAATTAACGGATGATCACCGCCTTTGGGTGTCAAAAGATAAAAGTTACCTTAGTCGTGCAATGGGAATTAATGCACGCCTAGAAATTGATTATGATTCTTTTCAAGTCGATAAGGGGGATGTTTTTTTATTTGTGACAGATGGGATTTATGAGTTTGTAAATTCGAAATTGATGAGTCAAGTTATTAATGAGCATAGTGATAACCTAGATGCGGCTGCAAAAACAATTGCAGAAAAGGCTTATGAGCAAGGCAGTGATGATAACTTGACCGTACAAATAGTGAGGGTCGATGAGTTGCCGATTCAAAATGTTGATGAAATTTATCAGCAATTAACCGAATTGCCATTTCCTCCTATTTTAGAAGCACGGATGGAATTTGATGGTTATAAAATTATTCGAGAAGTATATGCCAGTAGTCGGAGTCATGTTTACCTAGCCGTAGATATTGAAACGGGTACTCAAGTCATAATGAAAACCCCTTCAACTGAGTTGCAAGGAGATACTGCTTACCTAGAAAGATTTTTGATGGAGGAATGGATTGCAAGGCGGATCAATAATAGTGCTCATGTATTAAAACCTTGCACGATCACTCGGCAACGTAATTTTTTGTATGTGATTACTGAATATATTGATGGTCAGACTTTAACACAGTGGATGAGAGATAACCCTAAGCCAGATTTAGAAACCGTGCGGGGAATTGTTGAACAAATTGCTAAAGGTTTACGTGCCTTTCATCGTATGGAAATGTTACACCAAGATTTAAGACCAGAAAATATAATGATTGATAGCACAGGGACGGTGAAAATTATAGACTTTGGTTCGACTAAAGTAGCGGGTATCTCAGAAATTACCAGTCCCATTGAGCGAGCTAATTTTTTAGGCACTATGCAGTACACCGCACCAGAATATATGTTGGGGCAAGAAGGGAGGCCTAATGCAGACCTATTTTCTTTAGCCGTGATCACTTATCAAATGTTAGCGGGGAAGCAGCCCTATGGCGCGCAAGTTGCAAAAGCAACCACAAAATCCGCGCAAAATAAATTAAAATATAACCCTTTACCTCACGATGAAAGGCATATTCCTTTATGGATTGACGGAGCGCTTAAAAAAGCACTTCATCCTGATCCATATAAGCGCTATTCTGAAATAACAGAATTTTTATTCGATCTACGGCACCCTAACAAGGTGTTCCATAATGAAACACGCCCCCCTTTATTAGAACGTGACCCTGTTGTTTTTTGGAAAGGTGTTTCTTTTGTGTTATCAATTATTATTGTATTGTTGTTGCTAGTGGATTAACCCCATTGTTAAAGCCAGCGCCCCAATAAGGGGCTATTCTAGACATAACCGTTTACCTCCCCCTTTGAAAAAGGTCGCAATCGGCTCCTGCCTAATGCGACACTACTACATCCATGTACAATGGGGGATTGAGGGGGATTTGTCTAATAAAATCTCACTTAGAAACCGGGAAGTTATTTCATGCACGTTCCTTAGTCCTACCCAAACTCAGTAACACTCTGCAAATGACTTAATCCCTCAGGTAAAACATTAATCACGTTGTCCGTTAAACTAAGCATCTTTAATTGAGTCAGCTTGGCAACTGATAAGGGTAATTGCTGCAATTGATTTTCTGACAACATCAAATAATGCAGTTGCTTTAAATCCCCTATAGATTCTGGGAGTTCTGTTAACTGATTTTGCCATAAAGAGAGGGATGTTAGCTTATTTAAATTCCCTATAAACGCAGGGATTTCCGTGAGTTTATTACAACCTAATGACAACTCATCTAACTGTTTTAAATCACCTATAAACTCAGGTACCACTGTCAATTCATTCCACCCTAGATGCAACTCAGTTAATTCGCGGAAGTTTGCAATAATTTTTGGAATTTCTTTAAATTCATTTCGCCATAAAGATAACACCGATAATTTATTTAATTGGCACATTGACTCTGGGAGTGCCATAAGCTGATTTCTGCCTAATAATAGCTCAGTTAATTGGGACAACTGGCCTATTGATTTTGGTAACTGTTTCAGTTGACTCCCCGTCAGGTACAATTTGGTCAACTGCTGTAGATTCCCTATCGATTCTGGAATCTCAGAGAGATGATTGTTATTAAGATTTAGCATAGTCAACTGGCTTAAATGACCGATAGCTTTTGGAAGTTCAGTTAATTCGCAGCCAATTAAACAGAGCTCTGTTAATGCTAATAGCGGTTCTTTATCACGCGGAAATGATGCATGACTGAGGTTGTTTTTATCTGCCCAAGCAATTAACTCGGTAAACCAATCATTAGGTTTGACTAGGGGGCTGGGCTTTTTCATATTTTTTGTTGTGGGGCTATACATAAACACTGTCTGCCAATATTATAGATATTCTTTTGCTTTAATTTTACACTGACTGAGTATCTTTGAAACAGCTTGAATATGAGTATACTTCGCGCGGTCACAGATGCGGAATTTATAAGCTGCTGATTTTTGTCGATAGCAAGGCGCTGAAACAGGCGCATAGCAAGCTACGCAACTGTTTCAGCAGCGCAGCTATTGGCAAAAACTCAGCGGTTAGAAAACCGCAGTCGTGACCGCGCGAAGTATAACTATAACCATGGGTGAAAAAATACTGAGGATGTAAGTTATTAAATATTCATTATCAACCCAATTCAGACATTAAACTTAAACAATCATCGTACTAAAATTGTTTGCTAGCCACTGATTTTACTTGTACCCACCCTTGTACCGACTTGTTGACAGCCTAGTTTTAATGTATGGTGGCTCACAAGTATCTACAATGCAAATTACAAAACACAGGTTTAATGAAAACACGTATTTTTACTATTTTATTTCTCTTATTAATGAGTATAGCCAGCTTTTTACCATTTCCAACGACCACTTTACTGTGCTTGTTTGCGGCTATTTTTCGGCCGCCTTGGTTTAAACGAGTCGTTGATGAAGTCTATAAAAGTAAACAAATCGATTAGGCACTAGGAGCTTGCCCGAGAATAGAAGCTGTCACGAGGGAAAGGACTTTTCCTCAGTAGATTCTCTATTATCAGGCAGACTCCTAGATGCAGAATACCTTTTTAGCCTTGATTATTTAATTTTTTAGCCCTCGTTACAAAGAGCCCAGCAACTGCGCTTAGAAAAAGTGGCAATGCAGGTGGTACCGGTACTGGAGTAATTTTGAAAGCTAGAAACTGGGTGAACTGGTCGTCACCATTGCCATCAATACCATCATCAAAAGCATTGAAGTTATCATCTGAAACAAAGATTAGCGTTTCAAATCCATCAATTTCAGGGCCGAAAGTAACGCCTTCTATATTATCTAATGCGCTGTTTAGATAGCTGAATTCGTTATCTCTTCCTAGCAAAAGATCCAGTTCATCAAAATCGAGCAACAACTCTTTAGTTGCAGCCTGCTCAGTGCCATCTAACGCCTGTTTTCCTGAAACATCTTCTGCTCCGGTTAAATCAACTTCAAACACTTTAATGGTATTTCCAACACCTGCAACAAATTCTCTTTCTACGGATAGCAGATTGCCATTATTTAAAGCCAATAGCTCGACGAGTCCATTGTCTTCAAAACCTTGGTCATCTCCCTTACTTACTGGCCCAACTTCGTAAACATATTCAGCCCTATATGATGGAGAAACCCCTGTATCACCACTCACTGTATTTAATTCTAAAATACGGACTTTACTGCCTTTTTGTGTATTAGCTAGGGAATCATCTTGAACTAGTGCCTGTTCAGTTGCAGTGAATACTTTTGATCCATCTAGAGAAAAAGTCAGGCTTTCAAAAGCACGGTTATTAGATACCCCAATACCCGTCCCTGTAGATGGCTTAAATTTCGATGGGGTATTTAATTCTTTAACAAAACTGCCATCTAGCTTCATTTCTCTGACCCAAGGGTCACCATTTTGGTTACGCTCGCTAGTCCAAAATAGAGAGTCTCGGGCAGCATTAAATCTAATTGACTCAGGATCTAGACTGCTTTGTGCAAAAGGTTGATTGCCAATATCTTTTAGGTTTGTGACATTGGTAAAATTAACTGCATTTATTCCGTTTCTATCAATATCCATATTTAAGGTGTAAAAACGGGCATCACGGGAGCGGTCATCACTAATAGCATAAAAAGAATTTTTTTCCCTATCGTAATCAATCCCTGATAATCCACCTATAGTTGTCCCAGAAAAGGTAGAACCACTAGCAATGATTTTCTCACCTAGGAATTCAAGGGATAGGCTTTTAGCTGTGGCTTCAGATAAAAAAAACAGCCCCAAGGTTGAGAATACTAAGTTTGGTAAAATACGGTTTTTCATTTGTTTCTCCATATAGTTAACAGGTATAAATTTTTCAAAATCAACGGGTGAAATTTGAAAACCTGAATTAAAATCTAAGGTATTACCAAATAGAGAATAATTAAATAATATTACAGAGTGATGATGGTTATGTGACAAAAAAATCCGGCATTAAAAGGAGGGGGTACCCATTAAGTTAAGCAATGTTCTGTAGGATGTGCTGACGATAGGAAGCGCATCAGCTGTAAACGATACGCTTTAAATTATAGATGTTTAGGGTTTTTCTCAAATTTAGGTAATTTAGGGTCCATAAAATCCCATGCTTGAGCTTCTGATACCCAAAAATCCATATGGGGATGATACAGGCTTGGGTCATCCAATGTTGCCGCATTAACAGGTCTAATTTTATTATTCCCTGAGTTTTTCCCAAAAAGAGCCGTTCCACACTGGGGACAAAATGCTCTATAAATCGTATTTCCACTATCAGATACGGTGGCATACTCTTGATATTTTCCATGAATTATAAGTGCATTATAGGGAACAAAGAGCACTGGCATATAAGCAGCTCCAACTGATTTTTGGCAAGTTTTGCAGTGGCAGTTTCCAGCACCTATAGGAGATGAGGTGATTTCATATTTTACTGCGCCACAAAGGCAGCTTCCTTTTATGGATAATTTCATTGCTATATCCCTACCTAAAAGTAAAAAACAGTATTTTTCAACTAAATCATAGTTAGTTTGTCTATAGTTTTATGCTGTAGTTCCAAAACAAATATTAACGTAACTATTCAGCTTATAAGTAGACAATGATAATGTAGGAGCGCCCGCTCCTACAAAACATTGCACTAAAGATGCTGAAAGTTACATATTAACAATGATTAAATCAGGGCGCTGGGAATAAATACCAGCAAGATTGGATGATTATTTATTGCCAGTTACCTTAGGAACGTGCATAAAACAACTTACCGATTTCTAACTTGTCTTTTTGCTCCAGATGGAATGATCTCATTCGTTGCGTAGCTTGCTATGCGCCTCATGAGATCATTCCATCTGGAACAAAAA